>DATLUU010000613.1:0-5417 GCA_035577885.1 Verrucomicrobiia bacterium | reverse complement strand
GAATCCTACCCGAGGAGCCAGGTTCCGAGAGCCCCCGCGACTCGATGAGTTGCGGGGGCTTCTCGCTTGGGCGCAGAGTGACCGGCGCCCAGGGTGGCCGCATGAAACTCCCGTTCTCGCACGAGCAGTTCCTCGACGTGTTCGCCGCCTACAACCGGCTGCTCTGGCCGGTGGCCGTTCTCTTGTGGCTCGCCACGCTGATGGCGCTCGTGTCGTGGTGGCGCAGGGGCGCCGCGTCGAGTCCCGTGCTCGCCGGACTGCTCGCGATTCACTGGGCCTGGGCGGGGATCGCCTACCACTTCGCCTTCTTCCGTGCCATCAATCCCGCGGCGATCGCGTTCGCGACGGTGTTCGTTGCGCAGGCGGTGCTCCTTGCGTGGACGGGCGTCCTTCGTCGCCGGCTCGTGTTCAGCCCCTCGCGATCGGGTTGGGGACTGTTCGGCGTTGCCCTCGCCGTCTACGCCCTCGCCTACCCGGGGATGGGACTGCTCACGGGCCTCTCGTATCCGCGGATGCCCACGTTCGGCGTCCCGTGCCCGACCACGATCCTCACCGCGGGGTTGCTCCTCACTGCGCCCCGGGCCGGGGCCCGGCTCGCCGCCGTGGTCCCGATGTTGTGGTCGGCCGTCGGCGGCTCGGCCGCATTCACGCTGCGGATCCGCCCCGACTTCGCGCTTCCAGTGGCGGGAGCCGCGCTCCTGCTGCACCTCCTGCCTGCGCGCGCATCAGCGCCACCGCCAGCACCATCACCCAGAGCAGGAACACGCCGATGTTGATGCGCTCGGTGACGCCGATCCACGGCGTCGGCTCGCCGCGGGCGAGCCGCGGGCCTTCGGCGGCGGCCCACGCACCGAAGACGAGGTGCACGAGCAGCGTGGCGATCGAATAGGTGCGGAAGCGCCGGCCCATCGCCGCGGCGCCGAACCCGATCGCCAGCAGCATGAGCAGCACGGTCAACGCCGTGCACGCGATGTGCAGCGCGTCGGTGAGCGCGAACGCCTCGCCGCGCTGCTGCATGGCGGTGAACGGAGCCGCGAACCCGAGGATCGCGAACGCGGCGAGCAGGGCGCCGACCGCCCGGAGCGGCCGATTCTCCGCGGCGGAACGCCACACGCCCCAGGCGAACGCCAGCACGAGCAGGTTGTACGGGAGCCCGATCGCGACCATCAACGGTCGCGTCGGAGCGCCGATCGCGGACAGCTCGCTCACCGCGCGCGAGGCGACGTCGTACCCCGGATACATCGCCGGCGCGACGAGGTTCACCAAGGCATAGAGCGCAGAGGAGGCGATGCCGCAGAGGAGCAGCAGTCGCTGGCTCAAACCGTCGCCCCCTCCGGTGTGTGCGCGGGCCGGCGCGGGGCGGCGCGCTCCCGCGCGACGATCGCGCGCTGCACGGCCTCGCGCAGCGCCCGCTCGCGGGGGTCGTTGAGGAGGTGGAAGTCCATCTTGTTCATCACGTAGGCGAAGCCGAGCCGCTGGTCCGGGTCGGCGAAGGCGAACGAGCCGCCCGCGCCGGCCATGCCGAATGCGCGCGGGCTCGAGCCGAACGCCCGTTCGGGCCCGGGCTTCAGGAACCCGAGGGAGAAGGAACTGGGAACGCCGATCACGACATCGTTCGTGTGGAAGTCGGGTGGCGACGCCGTGAGCCTCGCCAGGGTCTCGGGCCCGACGCCCAGCTCGCCGCCGCCTTCCGCAAAGACGGAATAGAGCCTTGCGATCGCTCGCGCGGTGCCGACGCCGTTCCCCGCCGGCAGCTCGAGCTCGAGCGTGCCGCGATCGTTCGGGTTCATGTCGGCGAACAACATTGAGCGCCGCAGCAGCGACCACGGCCAGAGCACGCGGATCGCCAGCGGGCCCGGCGTGCCGGGCAGCGCGCGGAGCGCCCGGGTCGGGGAGAACAGCACCAGCTTCGCGAGCCGCCGATCCGGGATCTCCGCCGGGAGCCCGATGTAGAAGTCGAGGTGGAGCGGGGCCGCGATCTCCTCGTCGAAGAAGCGTCCGAGCGTGCGATGCTTCGGGTCCACCCGGCGCAGGATCTCCTGCATGTAGAGCCCGACCGTCATGGCGTGGTAGCCGCGTCTCGTCCCGGGCGGCCACGCTGGCTTCTGCCGCGCGAGCACCCTGGCGACATAGTCGAGGTCACGCAGCCGTGGAAGCGGGAGCTCCTCGTCCAGCCACACGAGCCCGGCCTCGTGGCCGAGGAGCTGCCGGACCGTGACGTACTCCTTCCCGTTCTGCGCGAACTCCGGCCAATAGCGGGCGACGAGCGCGTCGTAATCGAGCCAGCCCCTCGCGCTCGCCACCGCCAATGTCAGCGCAGACACACCCTTCGTGGTGGAGTTCACCACCACCATCGTGTCCTCTTCCCACGCGGCTTCGCCGTCGGGGAGGCGCCGGCCGCCCCAGAGGTCCACGACCTTCTCGCCGCGCCAGTAGGCCGCGACCGCCGCGCCGATCTCGCCGCGATCGGTGAAGTTGCGCTCGAACTCGTCGCGCACGCTCTCGAAACCGCTCGCCACCTGGCCGTGCGTCGCCACGTGATGCTTGTCGGTCATCGTCAGGCTCGTCATGGATCACCTCCTTGGGGCACGAGCAGCGTAGAACCCTCCGAGCGGCAGCCGACATGCTACGAATGGCTCCGTCGCGCGGAGACCTCCGGCGCACGTGCGCGCGCTTGACGATGTTCGGACGTCGCCCGAGTCTCGTGCCCATGCGACTCGGGACGGTGGGAGCGCTGCTCGCGGGGCTGGCCGTGGCCGCCGCCGCGTTCGGCGCGCACGGGCTCCGCGGGCGGCTGGACGATGCGGCGCTCGCGACGTTCGAGACCGCGGCGCGATACCAGCTCTACCACGCCATCGCCATCCTCCTCGCCGCCGAGCGCGCCGCGCGCTCGCCCAGCCGTGCCGCCGGGATCGCGGGCAACATCTTCATCGCCGGGATCGTGCTCTTCTCCGGCAGCCTCTACGCGCGCGCGCTCGGCGGGCCGGAGTGGCTGGCGATGATGACGCCGTTCGGCGGGCTGACGTTCATGAGCGGCTGGGTGGCGCTGGCCCTGAGCTATCGCGAGCGGCGTCCGCTTTGACACGGCGCGGCCGTTCGCCTAGCGTTCCTCGCCTCATGTCGCGTGCACAGACCTCGATGATGTCGATGGCGATGCGCCGCCCGGACCTCGGAGCTCTCGCTCCGTGCCGGGGCGCGATGCTCGCCTGATCCGCGACTCCCACCCCGCACACCAGCGAAGCAGCTCCGAGGCTCCGGGCTCCCCGGCTCGTCCACGCATGCCCCTTTCCACCGGGATCCTCGAGGGCCTTCGCCATGTCCTACCGCTTCGACACACGCGCCATCCACGCGGGCCAGCCTGACGACGCCACCACCGGCGCCATCGCCGTCCCCGTCTACCAGACATCCACCTTCGCCCAGCGCGAGCCCGGTGTGCACCAGGGCTACGCCTACGGGCGCAGCGAGAACCCCACCCGCACCGCGCTCGAGGCGAACCTGGCCGCGCTCGAGGGCGCGCGCTTCGGCCTCGCGTTCGCGAGCGGCCTCGCCGCGGTGCACAACGTGCTCACGCTGCTCCAGGCGGGCGATCACGTCGTCTCCTGCGCCGATCTCTACGGCGGCAGCTACCGATTGTTCACGAAGCTCTACGCCCGCCTCGGGATCACGTTCACGTTCGTGGACGCCACCGATCCCGTGGCCGTGGAGCGCGCGCTCCAGGCGAACACGCGGCTGCTCTGGCTCGAGAGCCCGTCCAACCCGCTGCTGCGCATCACCGACCTCGCCGCGTGCGCGGCACTCGCGCGCTCGCGCGGCGTGACCTCGGTCGTCGACAACACGTTCGCCACGCCGGTGCTGCAGCAGCCGCTGGCGCTCGGAGCCGACATCGTCGTCCACTCCACGACCAAGTACCTGAACGGCCACAGCGACGTCATCGGCGGCGCCGTGCTCACGAACGCGCCCGAGCTGCACGAGCGGCTGCGCTTCTTCCAGAACGCGATCGGTGCGGTGCCCGGGCCGCACGACTGCTCGCTGGTGCTGCGCGGCATCAAGACGCTGGGGCTGCGCGTCGGCCGGCACTGTACGAACGCGCGCGCCATCGCCGAGTGGCTCGTGGCCGACGGTCGTGCCGGCCGCGTGCACTACCCGGGGCTCGCCACCCATCCGCAGCACGCGCTCGCCGCAAGGCAGATGAGCGACTCCGGCGGCATCGTGTCGTTCGAGCTCGAAGACGAGGCCGCCGCGCGGGCGTTCACGCGCGCGGTGAAACTGTGGACCGTGGCCGAGAGCCTGGGCGGACCGTGGTCGCTGCTCTGTCACCCGCCGACCATGACGCACGCCTCGGTGGAGCCCGAGGTGCGGCGCCGGAACGGCATCGCGGACGGGCTCATCCGGCTCTCACCCGGCCTGGAGGACGTGCGCGACCTGATCGAGGACCTGGACCAGGCGCTCACGCCATCGACCCGCACCGTGTCGCTCGCCACCTCGGGAGGTGCGCGATGAGACGCGTGCGCATCGCGCTCCTGGGCTGTGGCCACGTGGGCAGCGGGCTGGTGCGGCTCCTCGCCAGGAGCCGCGCCCGGCTGGCGGCGAGCCACGGCGTGACGTTCGAGCTGGCGAGCGTGCTCGTCCGCGACGGCGAGCGCCGGCGCGAGGGGGTGGATCCCGCACTCATCACCACGCGGGTGGAGGACGCCCTGTCCGCGGCCGGTGACGTGGTGGTGGAGCTCCTCGGGGGGATCGAGCCGGCATGGACGCTGGTGCAGCGTGCGCTCGCGCGCGGGCTGCCGACCGTGACCGCGAACAAGGCGCTGCTCGCCGGGCACGGTCGCGAGCTGTTCGCGGCCGCACGCGGCACGCCGCTCGGCTTCGAGGCCAGCGTCTGCGGCGGGGTGCCCATCGTGCGCGCGCTCCGCGGCGGGCTTGCGGGCGATCGCGTGCGGTCGGTCACGGGGGTGCTGAACGGCACCTGCAACTTCGTGCTCACGCGCATGGAGCGGGACGGCACCACGTTCGCGGAGGCGCTCCGCGCTGCGCAGGAGGCGGGGTTCGCCGAGGCAGACCCCGCGCTCGACATCGGGGGCTGGGACGCGGCGCAGAAGCTGGTGGTACTCGCCGCGCTCGCGTTCGGGGAGTGGGTGCCGCTCTCGGGCGTGCGCGTACGTGGCATCGAGGACGTGACGCTCGAGCGGCTCGCCCGCGCCCGCGAGCGCGGCCGCGCGCTGCGCCTGGTGGCGGCGGCGGAGCGCCGTGGCCGCCGGCTCGAGTTGTGGGTCGAGCCGCGCGAGGTTCCTGCCGATCATCCCCTGGCCATGGTCTCGAGGGAGGAGAACGCCGTGCTCGTGCGCGGCGACGACGTGGGCGAGCTGCTGTTCCGTGGTCGCGGCGCCGGTGCCAGGCCGACGGCGACGGCCGTGCTC
>DATLUU010000612.1:0-3820 GCA_035577885.1 Verrucomicrobiia bacterium | reverse complement strand
CTACTGGCTGGATCTCGAGATGAGCGGAAGGCACGAGCGGGCGAGGCTTGTGGTGGTGCATTGATCGTTCGCCGCCGCGCGGACCCGCCGGAGCGGACCGCCAAGCGCGCGCGTCCAACGGATCACGAACGCCGCAAGCTAGCGAAGCATGACGAACCTGCGGCTCGCGAGCGCGCGTCCGCCTGCGCTGAGGCGCACCACGTACATGCCGGGGCGGAGGAGCGCGCCGAGGCTCACGGCCTGGACCGTTCCCGGTTCACCGGAGAGCTCACGACTGAGCACCCGACGTCCGCCGAGATCGAACACATCCAGACGTGCCTCGGACGTGCCGGAGGGCAGCGTGGCCGCGATCGAAAGCGCGCCCACCGCGGGGCTCGGAACGGAGATCGCGGCGATGGCCGCCGGCCACGGCGCGGGCGCCAGCGACGCCTCGGTCGAGGTGGCGCTGGTCACTCCGTTCGAGAACCACAGGCGATAGCCGTAGTGGTGCCCGACGTGGATCGTCGGATCGTCGACGATCACGAGTCCGTCGGTGTCGGCCGAACGAGGCCCCATCGAGATCCACTCGCCGGCGTCCTCGCGGCGCTCGGCGCGGATCTCCACCGTCGTTCCGCGGCCGACGTTCCACACGAGATGCGCGGCGGTGTCGGCGCTGGCCGAGACGAGCACGGCGTTGGGGAGCGGCGCCGGAATCGTCATCGCCAGCGTCCAGGGCTCCCCCTGGTTCCACACCACCAAGCGATCGTGTGCGGCGTCGAAATAACCCTGGAGTTCGAAGCGCTTCGCGACGGGCCCGATCTGCTGGGTCGCCAGGGGCCGCCAGGCCGTGGGATCGTCGAGGCTCAACGTGGAGATTTGGGGTGCCACGACGTTGTTGAACTCCGATTCGTTGCTCGCGGAGATCAGCCTTCGGCGCGTGGGATCGAGGCTCACGAGCCCCGACCACACCGGGCCGGATGGAACGAGCAACGTGTCCCATGCGGCCGAGTCGAAGTGGAACGCGTGGATGACGGGGTCGGAGGAATAGCCAAAACCGCCCCAGACGAGCAGGCGGTTGTGTGGCGCGTCGAGGATCACGGAGGCGCCCCAGCGCGGGTCTGGACGACCCCGCACGGTGTCGAGGCGCACCCACGACGGCGCCGCATCCGAGAGCGAGAGCGCCCAGAGATCGTTGCGAAACGCGGAGAGGAATGGAGCGGCCGGTCTGTCGTGGAACTCCCCGCCGTAGAGCAGCACCCGGTCGGCGACGCTGTCGTAGACCATCGTCGCCCGCTCGCGCGCGGGAGGCACCGGCCCCGTGGTCACGAGCGGGGTCCAGGCGCCGCCCGCTCGGGGGATCACCATCAGCAGGCTATCGGAGAGCGGCGAGCCGGCCGGGCCGCCGGAGATGTGGCCACCAAAGCTGATGATGCGGTCACGACGCGTGTCGACCGCCAGCGCGCTCGCGGGCCGTCGTGAGCCGGTGCACGGGAGCTGGGCCCACGATGCGTGCGTATCGAGGCTCCTCGCCCAGAGCTGGGACGAACCTACGAAGAGCAGCCGATCCCGCACCTCGTCGGGGACCGGATCACCCGTCTCGGTGGGACCGTTGCTCGCAGGTGGTACGAGCGTCCGGATCTCGGGCACGGCGTCAAGGGTCAGCTCGGAGCGACCGCCGGCAGCGAACATTTGCACCGCCCGGCGCACGGGATCGAGAACCTCGGCCTCGGACCGGGCCGGCCAGGTGCCGTGCGTCGAAACCCCGGTCCAGACGGCGCCCGAGGTGTCGGAGAGCAGCATCTGGCTCATCGGCATACCCCAGTAGGCTCCCGTGCCCCAGAGCAGCACCCGATCGAGCGTCGTGTCGACGACGACGTGGGCATGATCGAATGGCACGAGCGGAACGCCCGAAAGAGGAAGCTGTCGCCAGGGCGGCGTGCGCGTGTCGTCCAAGGCCCAGACGTCCGCGAGCGAGCCATACACGGGCGGCGGATTGCTGATCTCGGACCGGCCGCCCATCACCAGCAGGCGGTTCCGCCTGCCGTCGAACACGAGGACGGGCGAGCCGCGACCGACCGGATGCGGATCTTCGAACGGCAACCCCTGCGACAGGGGGGTCCAGCTCGGCGTCGGGGTGAGGTCGAGCCGCGCGGGGTTCGCCCCGAAGTACTCTTGCGGATCGCTGAGTCCAAAGAAGGTATCGGAGCCGAACGCATAGAGATCGTTGGAAAACGGATCCTTGGCGTAGGAACGACCATACAACGCGCCGCTGGCGACGTCGCTCCCGAGGTCGGTCCAGACGAGCGCGTCGAACGAGAGCGCGAAAGCGTTCGTCCTGTGAAAGTCGATGTCGTCCAACCACCACACGAGCCATTGGTTGCGCTCTGGATCGAACATCGACGCCACGAACCTAGGGCCGTCGGGGCGCGGGGCGAATGCCTGCGTCTGCAGCAGCTGCCAGTCGGCCGTGCTGTCCGCGTCGGTGCTCCACACGAGCAGTGGCTGATCGGCGCCCTGGTCCACGGTGAGCAGGTAGAGGCGTCGGCGCCCGGGATCCACGGTGGCCGCCGTGGGATGGAGCGGCTGACTCGACAACGTCCACGCGGCCGCGTTCGAACTCCCCAACGTGCGTGCGGGCCCGGCGCTCACGCCGGACGTTGCGACGAGCGTCAGCAACACCGCGAGATGGGTGACCATGCGCTGCCGGGATGCGATCATCGAGGGCTCTCCGTAGCCTACCGCAGGCTACCACAGGAAGCTGGCGTTCAAGCTGGCCGCGATGCGCGGGCGGGTCGGCGCTGTTCCCGTGTTCCCCTGATCATGTGGTGCGAAGGTCTGTGGCGACAGGCCCGACGCTGCAACAGTGCCGGGAGCAGGACTCGAACCTGCACGGGCTTGCGCCCAGCGGATTTTAGGGTCTGCTCACGCGCGTCGAGCACCGCGCGCCATCATGAGCCATCGTGATCCTTCAATGGCTTACGGGTCCCATGGATACCGGTGATTCGCGGTGTTGCGGCGATCATTCCTGCACAATTACTGCACACAGTTGGCGCTGACCTCTCCTGCGAGCACGGACTTCACGCGTGAACGGGGTTTCCCCAGCGAACTCCGCCCGGTCCCCGGAAACAACCTTGTCTAACGCGGCCTACCGGTCGTTGGCGCCCTGCCGTCGCATGGCTCAGGGGTCGATGATTATGCGCGGTGACAAGTGCTCGAAGGTCGCATTGCTCATGGTCCAGGAAGCGCAGGTCCACGGTGTGCCCCAGCCCATAGCGTGGACGAGCTGGTTCCGTTGCGAGATTCGCCGGATCAGCCCCCCTCCAGGAACGAGGGGTGAGCAGACATGGGAGGAACCGTGAAGCAGATACCCAGCACCTTCGTACGCGAGTTGACAAGCGCCATCGTCGGCTCGCTCCTGTTCTCTGCCGTGATCGTCTCGCAGGGAGCCACCCAACCCGCGGCCGAGCACGTGATCGGAAACTTCTGCTCGACCTGCATGGAACTCGGAAGCCAGAACCAGTTATACGACGATGGACTGCACAACGACGGAGCCGCTGGCGACGGCGTCTGGGGTGTGGACATCACGGTCGATCAGCCGGCCGGCCAGTACTGGTTCTACTATTCAACCGTCGCGGCATATTGGCATAGCATCGACTACCCCCGGACCTATGCATGCGCCCCGACGATTGCTGCAAATCTTTGGACGACGGGGCCGGGTGACGTGATCCACTTCCGGCTTGGCGGGGCGCATACGAACCCCTCCGGCACCTACTGGGAGCCGGGTGACTGGTTCCCGGACTATGCCATGTCGACGGATCACGCCACGCCGCCGGGCGCCGGC
>DATLUU010000611.1:0-4572 GCA_035577885.1 Verrucomicrobiia bacterium | reverse complement strand
TCTGCTGCACGCGGCGCACCTGGCCGCGGCCCTGGCACTGCGGGCACACGCTCTCGCCCTGGCCGCCGCGGCCGTTGCACGTCTCGCACTTCTTCATGTGCGTGACGCGGATCTTCTTCTCCACGCCCGCGGCGATCTCCTCGAGCGTGAGCGGGAGCCGCACTTGCAGATCGTCGCCGCGGGTGCCGCCGATCGAGCCGCGTCCCCGGCCGCCGCGGGTGCCAGCGCCGAACAGGTCCTCGAACGCGCCCTCGCCGCCGAAGTCGCGCATGAACGCGCGCAGCGCGTCGGCGAGGTCGAAGCCGGCATCGAAGCCGCCGCCACCGAACCCGCCGCCGCCCGGTGCACCGCTGCCGCTCGTCGAGTGGCCGAACTGGTCGTAGCGCGCGCGCTGCTGCGGGTCGTGCAACACCTCGTAGGCCTCGGTGGCCTCTTTGAACTTGGCCTCGGCGTCCTTGTTGTCGGGGTTGCGGTCCGGATGCCACTGCATCGCGAGCTTGCGGTAGGCCTTCTTGATGTCCTCGACCGACGCGCCGCGCGGGACTCCGAGCACTTCGTAATAGTCGCGCTTGGCCATCAGTGATCCGACTTCGCCACGACCACGCGCGCGGCGCGCAGCGCGCGATTCTCGCGGGCGTAGCCCTTCTGCACCTCCTGGACCACGGCTCCGGGACGGGTGCCCTCGGGCGGCGCCACCTCGAGCAGCGCATCGTGGAACACCGGATCGAACGGCTCGCCCACGGTGGCGATGGGCGTCACGCCGCGACGTGCGAGCGCGTCGCGCAGCCGCTGCGCGGTCAAGGCCACGCCCTGCGCCCACGGGTTGCCCGCCTGCTCCTGCGGCAGGGCGGCGAGCGCGCGCTCGAGATCGTCGAGCACCTCCACCATGTCGATCAGGATGCGCTCTTCACTGGCGCGCACGGCGTCGTCGCGATCGCGCAGCATGCGCCGGCGCGTGTTCTGCACCTCGGCCTCGGCGCGGAGCCAGCGGTCCTTGTAATCGGGCTCGGCCGCCTGCAGCCGATCCGCGCTGGCGGTGCCGGCGGCGAGGGTCTCGGCGGGGCCTTCCGCTTCCGGGCCGGTCACGGGCTCGTTTGCGGGCGTGTCGTTCGCATTCTTTCCGGGCACGGCGTCCTTGATGTCGTCGGTCATGGTCAGGTCCTTCCGATGCGGCGCATGCTGCGGAGTCGCATCAGGCGGAAAGCAGGTCGGCGACGCGCGCTCCCACCAGGTCCACGAGCGCGATCGTGGTGGCGTAGTCCATGCGCAGCGGCCCGAGCACGCCCACCGCGCCCGAGACCGCGCCCGGCAGCGGGAAGCTGACGAGGCTCAAGCCTGCGAGCCCGCGCTCGGCTGAAACGCCCACGCTCACGCCGGCGTGGCCCTGGAGCCCGCTCACCATGAGGCGCTCGAACGGGCTGCCGGATTCGAGCGCGCGCAGCACCGGCGTCAAGCGCGCGCCGTCGGCGAACTCCGGCTGCTCGGCGATGTGCGACACGCCCGCGGTCAGGAGCGGCGTCTCCACCGGCCGCCGCCAGCCCGCCGCGGCCGCGCGCGCGACGATGCGCACCGCCGAGTGACGCGCGAGCGCGGGATCGGAGTCGAAGCGCTCGCGTGCGGAGGCCAGCGTGCCCCCGAGCAGGTGCTCGCGCAGCACCTCGGAGACCTCCTGGAGCGCCGTGCGCTCCAGGGGCGTATCGAGCTCGAGCACGAGCGTGCGCGAGCGATGGCCCGAGAGCCCGAGCACGAGCAGCGCACGTCGTTCGCCGAGCGGTTCCAGCTCGAGCGAGACGAGCGCCTCGTCCTCGAGCGAGGCGGCGAGCGCGAGCCCCAGCTGCCGCGAGAACGATGCCAGGAGCCGCGACGCCTCCTGCAGCAGGTGCTCGACGTCGTGGCGCGACTGCGCGAGGCGCTCGGCCACCGCGTCCTCGACCTCGGCCGGGAGTGCGGCGGGCTCGAGCATCACGCGCACGAAGTACTCCCAGCCGGACGTGGACGGCACGCGCCCGCCGCCCGCGCGCGGCCTCTCCAGCAGCCGCAGCTCCTCCAACTCGGCCAACGTCCCGCGCAGCGACGCACCGGAGCGGCGCAGCTCGGGCGCGCGCCCGAGGCGCTCGCTGCTGACCGGGCGCGCGTCGCGGCGGTGGAGCGACACCAGGCGGGCGAAGACATGCCGCTGGCGCTCGGAGAGCTGCGGGTCGGAGGCCGTCAGCCTCCCGGGGATGGCGGGCGTGGACATGGCGACCGATTCAGGCACGCGGAAGGCCCGCAAGTCAACCCTTTCGCGGCCTCAGTGCAGGATCTTGAAAAGTCGGTTCCAGCGGATGTAGAAGGGCATGTCCCACCAGTGCTGCGACGCCGTCGAGAAGTAGATGAACAGCGCCCTGCCCTTCACCAGGTCCATCGGCAGGTAGCCCCAATAGCGGCTGTCCGCGGAGTTCTCGCGGTTGTCGCCCATCATGAACAGGTCCTGGGGCGGGACCTTGTCGGGCGCCCGGTTGTCGCGCGGCGACATCGCCGCCGGCTCCTCGCTCCACTGCGTGTGCAGCGCGAACGGCTCGTCGCGCTTGACACCGTCCACCCACACCTCCTTGTGGCGGACCTCCACGGTCTGTCCGCCGGTGGCGATGCAGCGCTTGATGAAGTCCTGCGACGGGTCCACCGGGTACTGGAACACGATGATGTCGCCCGGCTTAGGTCTGCGCAGGCCCGGCAGGCGGAAGTGCGTGAACGGGATCTTGGGGCCGTAGTCGAACTTGGTCACGAACAGGAAGTCGCCCACGAGGAGCGTGTCGCGCATCGACTCCGAAGGGATCCGGAACGCCTGGAGCAGGAAGATGCGGACGATGAGCATGAGCCCGATCGCCCACGCCAGCGATTCGACGTTCTCGCGGAACGTCGAGGGCTTGGCCGCCTCCGTGGTGGCGCGTTTCGGCTGAGCGGTCACGCGGCACGCTCCCTGGGGTGAGGTCGCGCGCGCACGGCGAGCCACGCGATGGTGTCGTCGGCGACGAAGCGCTGCGCGGGCGGAATGCTCCAGCCGTGCCGGGTGCGCTCCAACCGGCCGCCGGTTTCGGCATCGGCGAAAGCCTGCCCGTAACGCATCTCCAGCTCGTCCCTCATGTCGGGGGGAAAGTCTCGCATCTCGAGGCCGGAGGCCAGCCGGAGCGCCAGCATCACCGCTTCCTCGGCGCGAGCGGCCGCGGTTCCGGCCTCGCGCGCGACCGCGGGGTCGTTCCCGACCTCGAGTGACGCCGCCCACGCGTTGAGCGCGCGGGCATTCTCGTAGCGCTCGCCCCGCCAGAGCCCGTGTGACGACGGCCCCAGCGCCAGGTAGTCGCGGCGAAGCCAGTAGGTGAGGTTGTGCCGGCACTCGGCGCCCGGTCTCGACCAGTTCGACGTCTCGTAGGGCGCCAGCCCCGCGGCCGCGAACGCGCCGTCCGCCTGCGCGTGCAGCTCGGCTTCCAGCTCGGGCGGAACCGGGCTCGCGTCGCCGCGCCCGACCGCATCGCCGAGCGGCGTTCCCGCCTCCACGATGTAGCCGTAGGCGGAGACGTGCTCGGGCTCGAGCGCGAGCGCCGCCTCCAGCGTGCGCGTCCAGGTGCCGGCGGTGTGGCCCGGGTAGCCGAACATGAGATCGAGGTTCAAGCGCCGGAAGCCGTGCGCGCGCGCGAGCGCGAATGCCTCACCCGGCTTCTTCTCGTCGTGGAGCCGGCCCAGAGCCTCGAGCTCCTCGGGCACGAACGACTGCGCCCCCATCGACAAGCGGTTCACACCCGCTTCGGCCCAGGAGTCCAGCAGGCCAGGTTTCACCGTCTCCGGGTTCGCCTCGAGCGTGATCTCGGCGCCCGGCTCGAGCGCGAAGTTCGCACGGATCGCGCGCCACGCCCGCGTGAACGCGTGCGGCGCGATCGCCGACGGCGTGCCGCCGCCGAAGAACACGCTCGAGAACCGGACGCCCGCCGCGGCCGGCGCGCGCAGCGCCGCCTCGCGCTCGAGTGCAGCGAGCCAGCGCTCGACCGCCGCGCTCGAAAGATGCTCCTTCGAGAAGTGGCAGTACGGGCAGGGTGCGGCGCAGAACGGCACGTGCACGTAGAGCGCCGTGCGCGCTCGCTCGCGGGCGGCGTGATCCGGACCCGGTACGAGCGCCATCAGTGGATCACCTTGAGCAGCCGGTCGAAGCGGACGTGGAACAGGCCGTTCCACCACGCCGTGCCGGCGGTCGAGAAGTAGATGAACAGCGCGCGGCCCTTGACCAGGTCCATGGGCACCGTGCCCCAGAACCGGCTGTCGTTCGAGTTGTCGCGGTTGTCGCCCATCATGAACAGCTCGCCGGGCGCCACCGTGGGCGGCTTGTAGTTGTCGCGCGGCGTGTAGCCCGCGGGGTCCTCGCCAGCGGACGTGTGTTTCACATACGGCTCGACCTGGGGCGTGCCGTCCACGAACACCTGCTTGTGGCGCACCTCCACGGTCTGACCGCCGGTCGCGATGCAGCGCTTGATGAAGTCCTTGGACGGGTCCTCGGGCCACTGGAACACGATCACCTCGCCGCGCCGCGGCTGGTGGAGCCCG
>DATLUU010000610.1:0-2252 GCA_035577885.1 Verrucomicrobiia bacterium | reverse complement strand
CCACGACGTGGCGTTCCCGGTCGCGGCGGAGAGCGCGGCGATGCGGTTGCGCGACTGGCCGCCCACGGTGGTGAACACGCCGCCCACGTAGACCTCGGTGGGGCCGACCGCGATCGCGTTCACCTGGTTGTTCGCGTTCGGGTTCCACGCCTGCGCGTGTCCCGTGGCGGGGTCGAGCACGGCGAGGCGGTTGCGCACGTTGCCGTCGATCGCGGTGAACTGGCCGCCCACATAGAGCAGCGAGTTCGCGGCGTCCCAGGCGAGCGTGTTCACGGTGCTGTTCGCGTTCGGGTTCCAGGTGGCGTTCGCGGCACCGGTCGTGAAGTCGAGCTGCGCGATGCGGTTGCGGCTCTGGGCGCCGATCGTGGTGAACTGCCCGCCCGCCCACAGCACGCTGCCGTTCGTGGCCAGCGTGCGCACCGAGCTGTTGGAATTCGGGTTCCACGACGTGGCCACGCCCGTGCTCGCATCCGCGGCGCCGACGCGGTTGCGGGTGATGCCGCCGAGCGTGGTGAAGTCGCCCGCGGCGTAGAGCACGCCGCTCCGGAGCAGCAGTGCGCGCACGATGCCGTTGGTGCCCGGGTTCCATGCCGCGACCGACTGGTCGGCGAGCACGTGCGCGAGGTTGGAGCGCACGCTCGCGCCCACGGCGCTGAACTGGCCGCCGATGAACCAGCCGCCGACGCCGTCCGGGATCGCCGCCAGGACGGTGCCGTTGACGCGCGGGAAGCCGGGCGCGGGGATCTCGGTGTTCACGTCGACCGGCACGCCGGCGCCGGTCACGGGGCCGACGAAGTTGAACATGCCGCCGATGTAGAGCGTGTTGCCGCGCAGCACCTCGGCGACCACCTGCCCGTTCGTGATGTAGAAGTCCGGGGATACCGTCTGCGCGCGCGCGGACGACAATGGCCAGAGCACGGCGCATGCGAGCGCCAGCGACGCCAGTGGCGCCGTACCGCCGGCCGAACGTCTCGTCACGGGAGCAGCACCACGCGTGCGCACTCGATGCGGCCGTTCCGGTGGATGCGCGCCTGGTAGACACCCGGCGCCACCGGCGCGCCGTGCGCGTCACGGCCGTCCCACGTCACGCGCCCCGCGGCCGCCGCTGCGCCGGGCGAGAGCGTGCGTACCACGCGTCCCTGGAGGTCGAGGATCTCGACCGCGTCCACGCCGGCGGCGCCGGCCTCGGTCACGAACGCCACCCGGCCGAAGCTCGGGTTCGGCTCCACCCGCACGCGCCCGGGCACCGCCGGGCCCGAAGGCCCGACGCCGACGTTGATGCCGATCCCGATCACGGCGTCGTTCGTCGACACCGGCGTCACGAACAGGCCGGCGTTGTAGAAGTTCGTGCGGCGGACGAGGACGTGCGTGATCTGCACCGTGCTCGAGGCGTGGAAGCGGAGCTTGTAGAGGTGGCCGGGGCCGGTGAGGAAGGTCTGGTCGCAGAGCAGCACGTCGCTCGCGGACAGGCTGTCGGCCGCGGCGCTGAAGAGATGGAACGTGTTCCCGCACGCCGCGCTGCAGCCGCCGGTCATGAGGCAGCCCTGCTGCAGCGACGTGGGCGCGAGCGGCACGAACGTGAGCGCCGCGGGGTTGTACGACACCACGACGTCGAAGCCGTTGAACTGGGAGCCGGCGGCGGTGACGTCGAAGAACAGGTCGAAATCGGTGCCCGGTGTCACCATCTGCGACGCGGGCGTCAGTCCGGCGCTGACCGCCGCGCGCGCGATCGGCGCGCTGGCCACGAGCGCGGCCACGGCAAGCGCCAGCCATCCCAGGCGCCTCGTGCGCCCGGCGCGGCCGGTTGTTCTCATGTCCGACATCGTCCCTCCCGACCTGCTCTAGAGATGGACCAACCTGCGGGTCAGTCGCGGCCCGCCGCGGATGGTGAGCCGCGCGTAGTAGATGCCCGGGGCCACGGGACGCCGCGCGTCGTCGTCCCCTGCCCATTCGAGCGAGTAGCTGCCGGCATCGCGCTCGCCCTGAGCGAGCGTGCGCACGAGACGGCCGGCCACGGAGTAGATCGCCAACTCGACCGAGCCGGGCTCGGCGAGCGTGAACGTGAGCGTCGAGCGGCCCGCGGACGGGTTCGGCGCCGGCGCGAGCAACGCGGTGGTCGCCGCGAGCGGGCGGCCGCCCGAGGTGACGAGCGTGCCCGGCGGCAGCGGCCGGTTCGCGGCGTCGCGCGCGAGCACGCGGCCAAAGCGGAGCGCGGGATCGCCCGCGCGCCGCGCGCGGAACGTGAACGTGGC
>DATLUU010000609.1:0-9849 GCA_035577885.1 Verrucomicrobiia bacterium | reverse complement strand
GCGACAGGACGCCGCCTCCCCCGCTCGCGCAGCCAACCCACGAGCGGCCGAACCGACCCGGTTGACCCCGTCCGCGGCTACGCGGCGGGCCCTCTGCTGACTGGAGGTGGCCGTGGACGTCGGACTGGTGATGGTCCTGCTGGACCTGCTGTGGTGGATCAGGCGCTGAGGCGTCTGCACCGCGGCAACTGAAGTGGGCCCCCGGGGCTCCAGGTCCCGGGGGCCCATCGCGTCCAGGCAAGGTGGCGTGCTCAGCGGAGCGCGGCGACCAACTCCCCCGCGAATGCGCCCGTGCGTTCCACGACGCCGCGCTCGGGATCCTGCTGCACCAGGCGCATGAACGCCGCGCCCACCACCGCGGCATCGACGCGGCCGCGAAGCGCCGCGGCGTCGGCGGCGGTGGAGATGCCGAATCCGACCGCGATCGGAAGCTTCGTGAGCGCGCGAACGGCGGCGAGGCGATCGTCGAGCGAACCCGCGTAGCCTGCCCCGCTCCCGGTGACACCCGTGCGCGCGAGGCAGTAGACGAAACCGCGGCAGCGCGCGAGCAGCACCGGCAGCCGCTCGGCGCTGGTCGTGGGCGCGACGAGCAGCACCGTGTCGAGCCCGGCATCGTCGAGCGCACGCCACGCCTCGGGCAGCTCCTCGGGCGGGAGGTCGGAGAGGATGACCGCATCGACGCCTGCGTCGCGCGCGCGCTCGGCGAACGGCTGCGCACCCATGCGCACGACCGGGTTCGAGTAGGTCATCACCACCACCGGCAGCGACGACTCGCGGCGGAAGCGCGCCACCAGGTCGAGCACGTTCTCGATGCCCACGCCCTGGCGGAGGGCCCACTCCGAGGCGCGCTGGATGTCGGGACCGTCGGCGATCGGGTCCGAGAACGGCACCCCCACTTCCACCGCGAGCGCGCCCGCGCGCTCCACGGCGCGCAGCAGATCGAGCGTGCGCTCGAGCGACGGGAAGCCCGCGGTGAGATAGGGGATCAGGCCGGTCGTGCCACGGCGCGCCGCGAACGCAGGACCGATGCGGGACGCGCGCGACGCCTCAGGCACTCGGGACACGGCGTGCGGGGTGGCGGCTCGGGCTCGCGACTCAGTACTGGAAGCGGTACGGATCCCCGTAGCCGTAGCCGCCCAAAGGATCCAGCTGGAGCGGCGAGCGGATGTTCCGCATCTCGACCCGGAACAGCGCGTTCGGGCTCGGACGCCAGTCGAGGTTGAAGCCCTCGAGGAAGAACGGGTTCGTGCCGCTCACGGCGTTCGGGCCGAACGAGTTGCCGATGCTCACGCTCATGCTCAGCGGCCGCCCGAACTGGTACGAGAGCCGGGTCACCTGGAGCGCGCTGGTCATGCCCGAAGAGGAGCCGACGCTCACCGTGGACGAGAGGTGGAGCCGCGACGGATCGAACCACGAGGCGGCGCGGGCGAGGCCCGAGATCGGCACCAGCGGCGTGAAGCCCGCGGCAGCGGGGTCGCCGAAGCCGGTCGGCTGCGGACTCGTGAACCCGGCGTGCGCCGGAGACGCAGCGAGCAGCGCCACGAGAGCAGCCACGGCGGAAAAGCCGGGGATGATCCGCATCGCAGGGCGCTGGAACGTCGGTGACATGGCCACCTCCTCTACATCGAGGCTAGGAAGCCGCGCGCGTACTGTCAATGGGCTGTCGCCGCGCGCGCCCGGAGGAGCCGGAAGTTGACCGCGACTGGACCGTGCAACCTGCGCTGGAGACGGGACTACGACGTGGTGTCGAGCTGCAGCCGGATCACGACCTCGTAGCGGGCTCCGGGCGGGAGCTTGACCGGGACCACGATCTCGCGCACCCGGGTCTCGGTCGCTCCCTCCGCCTCGGCGGTCTCCACGGCCCGGGGGCTCGCGGCCGGCGCCGGGCCGGTGGGCCGCTTGAGCGAGGCCGAAGGCTTCGGCAGCGGGATCGAGCGCATGCCGCTCGCGGGGCCCGACGGCAGCTCCAGGGCGGGCGCGGGGTCACCGGTCGAGGGCAGCTCGAGCTCGGTGCCGTAGTCGATGCGCATCGGGTTCGCGTCGCCGGCCGTCGTCGCCTGCGCCTCGCGACGGATCGCCTGCCCCGGGGCCTGCGTCGGCACCATGCGCGGCGCCTGGGGCGGGCTCGCCTCCACCGCGCGCGGCTGCGGCACCGGCGTCGGCTCCTCGCTCGACGACGACCCGCTGCGCGACGCCCCGGGCGAGCGACGCAGGTCGCGCGTCACCTTCTCCATCAGCAGGTGCGACACGCCGCGGAACGTCTCGAACACGCCCTTCCCCTCGCTGGCGACGGCCTCGTAGCTCGGCACGCCCGCGGGGTTCAGCTCCGCGTTCAGCTCGTCCACCGTGTACACGTTCGGCAGGTCGCGCTTGTTGTACTGGATCACCCACGGGATGGCGTCGAGCGTGAGCCCGTACTCGGCGAGGTTCGCACGCAGGTTCGCCAGCGATTCCTTGTTCTCCTCCATCTTGCCGACTTCCGAGTCGGCGACGAACACGAGCGCGTCCGCGCCCTTGAGCACGAGCTTGCGCGTGGCGTTGTAGAACACCTGGCCGGGCACGGTGTAGAGGAGGAAGCGCGTCTTGAAGCCCATGATCTCGCCGAGGTCCAGCGGCAGCAGGTCGAAGAACAGCGTCCGGTCGGACTGCGTCTTCATGCTCACCATCTTGCCGCGGCTGGTGTCGGGCACGGCCTCGTAGATCGCTTCGAGGTTCGTGGTCTTCCCGCTCAGGCCGGCGCCGTAATAGACCAGCTTGGCGTTGATCTCCTTGCCCGAATAGCTGACGACGACCACGGTCGCTCTCCTTCCCTGTGGTGACCCCACCCCTTCGCGAGGTGGTTCCCATGGAGCCCCTTGCCGCCCTTTCTCCACGGGCCTCGAGGTACCCGGCAAGCCGGATACGGATGGGGTCGCCACAACGGCGCGAAGCGGCTCCATGCCGCGACATCCCTGGCGGCTTGCATGCCCCGCCTGACGACTCCGTGGCCGGTATCGGCGCGGGGGAAACGGGACTTCAGCGGAAAACGGGCGCGGCACGGGCGGCGCCGGCGCGGGCTGCGGGCGCGGGGGTCCAGCGCCCGGGCGAGACCGGGCTCCGAGCCCGTGGAACCGGCCCGGTGCAGCGGCCCTGGCGTCAGGCGCGGCCGGCGATCGCCTCGCGCACGATCCAGATCCCGTTCCGCTCGTGCACCTGGGTCTGGATGCGCGATTCCTCACCTTGATAGTGCGCGAGGAAGATGCGCTTCAGCGACTCGGCCTCGTCGCTGCGGAAGTAGCGGCGCGCGCGCGTGAACATGTCGTCGCGCTCCGAGTACACGTACGCGCTCACCTCGGTGACGCGGTCGTACTGGCTCTGGCTGTACGCCGCCTCGGGAGCATCCTCCATGTCCAGCCACAGCGACGCGCGCGGGGTCACCACCTCGAAGCCGTGCTTCGTGGTCATCAGGTGCTCCCACAGTCCGAAGATCTCCAACGGCACGTAACGTACCTGTCCTGGCTCCGCGTTCCCGGCGCGGCGCAGGTGACAGCGGACGATCTTCTTGCTGGACATGTGCCCTCCCTTGGGCTTACGCGCCGCGGGACACAGCGTTCGCGTTCGAGCGACGATCCGTGTGAAGCGGCCCTCGCCATCCTACTCCCAGGGGGTGGCAGGTGTCCGCAGCCCGATGCCTGGACACCTTGACACTATGAACTCCGGCTCCTACGGTCCCGCGTTCATTCGGGAGTACCCCGAGCACCCGGGGGCAGCCACATGCAGCGTGGGCTACCGCCATCGCGGGTCCCGGGGGCGGGCACTGGAGGCAATGGAATGTCCCGACTGATCTTCAGCTGGCTGACGTGGCTCGCTTCGAGCCTGCCGCCCTGGCTGGGATACGCACTGGCGGACCTCGCCACCGGCCCGCACTGGTACGGCTTCCCCGAACGCCGCCACGCCGTGCTCGCGAACCTCGCGGTGATCCTCCCGCGCGCCTCGCGCTCCGACCGCGTCAAGGTCGGCAAGCGCATGGTCCGGAGCTACAACCGGATGATGTACGAGTTCTTCCGCCTGCCCCACATCACGCGCGAGGAGCTGCTCGCCGCGGTCGACGTCGTGGGCAAGGAGCACCTGGACCGCGCCATCGAACGCGGTCGCGGCGTGATCATCACCAGCACCCACCTCGGCAACTGGGAGCTGGGTGCGGTCATGGTCGCCCAGTGGGGCTACGCGTTGCATGCCGTGGCCGGCGTCCAGCTCGGCCGCTGGCTCTCCGGCGCGGTGCGCGACACCAAGACCGAGCTGTCGATCACCACGATCGCGCCCGAGGACGGCTTCCGGAAGATCCTGCGCGCGCTCGAGCACAACGATCCGGTCGCGCTCGTCGTCGATGGCAACCTCTACCAGCACGGGCAACCCGTGGAGTGGTTCGGGCGCGAGACGCCGTTCCCGGCCGGCCCCGGGGTCCTCGCCCAGCGCACGGGAGCGCTCGTCGTTCCCGCCTGGTGCGAGCGGCTCGGCAACGGGCGGTTCCGAATCACGATCGAGACGCCGATCGACCCGGCCACGTTCGCCACCACCGCCGAGCTTCACCAGGCCATCGCCGCGGCGGCAGAGCGTCACATCCGCGGCCACCTGGACCAGTGGTGCATCTTCCGCCCGCTGTGGCCGACGCCCGCCGCGGACGCGGTCCCGGCGGCCGCCGTCATGCCGGCGAGCACCCCGACCCGGGGACGTGGGACGGGCGCGTGAAGATCGGCATCGTCTCCCAGTCCTATTACCCGCGCTACGGCGGCGTCACCGAGCACGTGCACGCGCTCGCGCACGAGCTGCGCCGGCGCGACCACGAGGTCACGATCATCACCAGCTTCTTCCGCCGCGGCGAGAAGGGGTTCCGGGACGGCGTGCTGCGCATCGGCTGGAACATCCTGGTGCCGTTCAACCGCGCGTTCGTGGACTTCGCGATCGGCGTCTCGCTCAAGCGTCAGTTGAAGCGCGCGATCCGCGACCTGGATCTCGACGTCGTGCACGTGCACAACCCCGCGGCGCCGACGCTGCCGCTGTTCGCGGTGCAGGTCTCCGACCGGCCCACGGTGGGCACGTTCCACTCCACCGGCGGCCGCACCGCGCTCCAGGACCTGTTCCGACCCATGCTCATGAATGCGCTCGGCCGGCTCGACGGCCGCATCGCGGTGAGCTCCACCGCGAAGACCGCCGCCGAGCTCTACCATCCGGGTCCCTACGACGTGATCCCGAACGGCGTCGACGTCGAGCGCTTCCACCCGCTGGTGCCGCCGTTCGAGCAGTGGCGTGACCCCGCGCACACGAACATCCTGTTCGTCGGACGTCTCGATCCCAGGAAGGGCGTGCAGGACCTGATCGCCGCCATGCCCGAAGTCGTGGAGCGCACCGACGGCCGCGCGCGGCTGCTGGTCGTGGGCGACTCCTACCTGAGGCCGCAGATCATGGCGGGTGTCGCCTCCTCCGCGCGCGAGCACGTCCACTTCCTCGGCCACGTGCCGAGCGCCGACCTGCCGCGCTGGTACGCCACCGGCGACATCTTCTGCTCGCCCGCCACCGGCAACGAGAGCTTCGGCATCGTGCTCGTGGAGGCGATGGCCGCGGGCCGCGCCGTGGTGTGCTCGGACATCCCCGGCTACCGCACCGTGGTGACACCGGGCCGCGACGCGGTCGTGTTCCCGCCGGGCGACGTGCCGGCGCTGGCGCGGGCGCTGTCGCAGCTCGTCGAAGCGCCCGAGCGCCGGGGCAAGCTCGCCGAGGCCGGGCGCCGGCGTGCGCTCGAGTTCGCATGGCCGCGCGTCGTGGACCGCATCGAGCAGGTCTATCGCGACGCGGCCGGGCGGCACGCGGTCGCGGCTGCTTCGGGAACCAGCGCGGCCTAGGCTCTGTCTGAGAACGATCACATGCCCGACGCGGACGGACCGGTCGCTCCGGATCCTGGTTCGCCGGGCGCTCCCGTAGCCAAGCGCCCGCTCCTCCTCCAGCGCGACTTCGCCGCGCTGTGGTGGGGACAGCTGATCTCGCTCTGGGGCGATCGCCTGAACTACCTGGCGCTCAACGGTCTCGTGCAGCAGCACACGCGCGACTACCAGAACCCCGGGCAGTCGTCGCTGATGCTGAGCCTGCACGGCACGGTCTCGGTGCTGCCGGTGCTGCTGTTCGCGCCGTTCGCGGGGCCGTGGGTGGACCGCTGGGACCTGCGCCGCGTCCTGATCGTCTCCGACCTCGCGCGCGCGCTGTGCGTGCTCGCGATCCCGTTCATCTACCACGCCACGCACCTGGCGACGCCGGTGTGGACGCTCGTGTTTCTCGTCTTCACCTGCAACGTCTTCTTCCTGCCGGCGAAGAGCGCGATGACGCCGGAGATCGTGCCCCACGAGCAGCTGCTGTCCGCGAACACGCTGCTCGCGGTCGCGGGCATCGCCGGCACCGTGGCGGGCTTCGCCATGGGCGGCTGGGTCGTGGACCACTGGGGCTGGCCGTCGGCGATCCTCATGGACGCCGGCACGTACGGCGTCTCCGTGATCTCGCTGGCGTTGATCCGCTATCGGACACGGCCGCGCCCCGTGACCGAGGTCACCGTGCGCGGCTACTGGCGCGAGATCGTCGAGGGCGTGCGCGTGGTGCGCGGCTCTCCCGCCGTGGGCCTCGCGCTCACCGCGCTGGGCGCGGTGTGGGTGGGCGGCGGGTTCGTGCAGGTGGCGGGCATCCAGCACATCCAGCGTGTGGCGAGCATCCCCGGCGCCGAGCGCATCGCCGGCCTCGGCGGTGCGCTCGGCGTGGGCGCCGCGCTCTCGACGTGGTGGGTGAACACGCGCGGCCGGCGCGTGCCGCGGCCGCTGCTCCTGGGGCTGGGCATGGTGCTCGCGGGCGCGTGGATCGTCGCCATCGCGGTCTCCCGCCGCTACGCCGTGTTCGCGATCGCCAGCTTCCTCGTGGGCGCGAGCATCGCGCCCGCGTTCGTCTTGACCGAGACGCTGGTGCAGGAGGGCACCGACCTCCGCCAGCGCGGCCGCGTGTTCTCGCTCCGCGATTTCACCATGCGGCTGCTGCTCCTCGGCTCGCTCGCGGTCGCCACGATCCTGACGCCGCTCTTCGGCACCACGGTGGCGCTGTGCACGGCCGCAGCGTGTGTCTCGGGCGCCGGCTTCCTGTCGCTCGCCTGGGGCCGCCGCGCGCGCGAGCTGATGCAGGTGCCCGGTCCGCCCGCGGGTCGTTGACCCGGTCCCGCTAGCGGCCCAGCTCTCCGTCCCCCGGCGGGAACAGCTCGACGCCGTAGCGCGCGCGCAGCTCGTCGCGGAACGGGTGCGAGGGCGCGCGTGCGCCGGCGCGGCGGCGGAACTCGTCCCAGGCCTCGAGCAGTGCCGGGCCGTGGTCGGCGAACAGCCGCCGCTCGCGCGCCGCGGTCTCGAGACGCTCGCCGAGCCGCAACGACAGCTCGTCGAACACGCCGCGCGCGAGCGCACGCAGCCCCTGCTCGCTCGCCTCCTCCGTCACCACCCGGCCCTTCGCGTCGACGACGAACTCCGCCGCACACGTGGGGCAGCGCACGCTCGCCCCGGCGGCGCCCAGCAGCTCGGGCGGCAACAGGTACTGCGCGGAACACGATGGACACTGAACGGGAAGGCCGGTCATTTCACGCGCAGAATATCGCGTTCGCCGCTCAGCCGGCCAGAGCCAGCGCCAGCGCGTCGTGGAAGCGCTCGCGCAACACGTGCCGGAGCACGGCGTGGCCCGGGTCCAGGAGCTGCGGGTCGCGCGCCACGAGCGCGGCCCCGGCCTCGCGGGCTTCATAGAGCAGCGGCTCGTCGCGGACCAGGTCGGCGAGCTTCAGGTCCGGGAGCCCGGCCTGCCGCGTCCCCCACAGCTCGCCGGGCCCGCGCAGGCGCAGGTCGGCCTCGGCGAGCTCGAAGCCGTCGTCCGTCCGCGCCATCTCGGCGAGTCGCTCGCGGGCGCGCTCGCCGGCGAGCGCGCCGGCGACGAGCACGCACACCGAGCGGTGCTCGCCACGGCCGACGCGGCCGCGGAGCTGGTGGAGCTGGGTGAGCCCGAAGCGCTCCGCGTTCTCCACCATCATCAGCGTGGCGTTCGGCACGTCCACGCCCACCTCGATCACGGTCGTCGCCACCAGCACCTGGAGCGTGCCGTCGCGGAACGCATCCATGATCTTCTGCTTCTCGTCCGGCTTCATGCGGCCGTGGAGGCTCGCCATCTCGAAGCCGGCGAGCAGCGGCTGCGCGCGCAGGCGATCCACCTCGGTCTCGACCGCGCGCACGTCGGCGCGCGTTCCCTCCTCGATCGCCGGCACGACCACGAACGCCTGCCGGCCCGCGCAGAGCTCGCGTGCCATGAACTCCACCACCTGGGGGAACTTCTCCTCGCCGGTGACGCGCGTCACCATCCGCCCGCGGCCCGGCGGTCGCTGGCGCATGACCGAGAGCTCGAGGTCGCCGAACCAGGCGAGCTGGAGCGTGCGCGGGATCGGCGTCGCCGAGAGCACGAGCACGTGCGGCAGGAGCCCCTTGCCGGCGAGCGCCGCACGCTGGCGGACGCCGAAGCGGTGCTGTTCGTCCACGATCGCGAGCGCGAGCGAGGGGAACTGGAGCTTCTCCTCGAGCAGCGCGTGGGTGCCCACGACGAGCAGAGGCTCCTTCGCCGCGAGCCGCGCCTGGAGCGCGCGACGCTCCGCGGCCGTGGACGCCCCGGTGAGCACGGCCACGGGCACGCCGGCGGGGTGCGCGAGCCGCGCGATGCTCGCGCCATGCTGGCGCGCGAGGATCTCGGTGGGTGCGAGGAGCGCCGCCTGCTGCCCGGCCTCGATCGCGGTGCAGGCGGCGAGCAATGCCACGACCGTCTTCCCGCTCCCCACGTCGCCCACGAGCAGCCGGTGCATGGGGCGCACGCGCGCGAGGTCGGCATCGATCTCCGCGAGCGCGACCTCCTGCGACGCGGTGAGCGTGAACGGCAGCGAGGCGCGCACGCGGCCCGCGAGCGCGCCACCCTTCAAGGCGAGCGAGTGCCCCCCCTCGCCGAGCGACCGGCGGCGGAGCGCCATCACCATCTGCAGGAGCCACAGCTCCTCGAACGCCAACCGGCGCCGCGCCGCCTCGAGGGCCGCGGCGGAGGCGGGGAAGTGGATGTCGCGCAGCGCGTCCGCGAGCGGCGCGAGCGAGCGCTCCCCCGCCACCTCGGCGGGCACGGGGTCGGGCACGCGATCGGCGATCGCCTCGAGCGCGCGCGCGATCGCCTGGCGCACGCCGCGCGACGACAGCCCGCGCGTGAGCGCGTGCACGGGCACGAGGCGGCCGGCATGGAGCAGCGACTCGAGGTCGCCTTCGACGACCTCGAACATGGGGTTCGACATCTGCCGCTCGAGCCCGCCGACCTCGCCGCTCACGACGATGGGCGTGCCGGGGGTGAGGCTGCGCGCGAGCCAGGATTGCCCGAAGAAGTAGCAGGGCAGGGTGCCGCTGCCGTCGGTGACGGTGATGGCGAAGTCGCTGCGCCCGCCGCGCGTGCGCAGCACGGAGGCGTGCTTGACCTTGCCGACGACGGTGAGCAGCTCGCCGGGCTTCAGGTCCTTCACCTTCACGAACCGGCTGGCGTCCAGCCACGTGCGTGGGTAGTGCCGCACGAGGTGCTCGAGCGTGACGATCCCGAGCCGCTCGAACGCCAGCGCCCGCTGCGGGCCGACGCCGGGCAGGAACTGGACTCTCGTCTGCCCGTCCATCGCGGCAGCCGGACGCTTCGTCGTGCTCATGGCGGGCGAATCTATCCGCGCACGCGCAATTCCGCACGGCTCGTTGGTCGGGGACCACGAGCTCGGGTCGGGTTGCGACACGGAACGGGGTG
>DATLUU010000608.1:0-3431 GCA_035577885.1 Verrucomicrobiia bacterium | reverse complement strand
CGGAGCGGCCGAAGAGTCCGAGCGAGCGGTAGTATCCCGCCGCCACTCCATTGATCGTCCCTGTGGCATCCTCGATCGGGGCCGTGCCCTCGAAGTTGAGGTCGCCATCGTTGAAGATGTCGGTGACGACGATGGCGTTGGAGCGGAGCGGCGTGATGACGTAGGCGCGCGGGGTCAGGTCCTGGGCGTGAGCCGGCATCGCCCCCAGGGAGCACGCGACCAGGATCGCGATCGCGAGTCGTGCGCGGAGCGGCGGTCCTTTACCCATGATGTCACCCATCAGGGCATCGTACGACGCCGGTCCACCGATGTCGCGCGCTGCCCGCGACGTCCGTTCGCGGCGCTGGGGACGAGTTCCGGGGCACTCGTCGTCCACGCTGCAGGGTTCATCCGCCAGCTGCGACATGTTCCGCCGCAGTATGTCGCCGTGTTGCAGGCGCGAGCTCCCCATTCGCCTGCCCGATCACGAGGATCCTCGATGCGTTCATTCCTGGTTGTCGTGCTGCTCGTGGCCGCCGCGTCGGCTGTCGCGGCGCCGCCCACGCGAACGGGCGCCGCCGCCTGGCGATCCGATCTCGACACGCTGCGGCGCGAGCTGCCCATCCGCCACCCGGCGCCGTTCCTGAACGTGCCCCGCGCGCGCTGGAACTCGGCGGCCACCACGCTCGATCGGCAGCTGCCGACGATGAGCCGGAACCAGGCGCTGGTCGGGTTCATGCGCATGGTGGCGATGCTCGGCGATGCGCACACGAACCTCGACCCGGGACCCGCGCTCGGGCTGCGCTTCTATCCGCTGGAGCTCTACGCGTTCGACGATGGCGTGTTCGTGCGGCGCGCCGACTCCACGCACGCGGCCCTCGTGGGTGCCAAGGTGCTGCGCATCGGTCGCGTCTCCGCCGAGGAGGCGATCGAGCGCGTCGCGCCGCTGATCCCGCACGAGAACGAGTGGTGGGTGCGGGCGTGGGCGCCGTTCCAGCTCATGATCCCCGAGGTGCTCGATGGGCTGGGCCTTGCGGCCGACGTCGAGCACCTCCCGCTCGTGCTCGAGCGTGACGGCCGCGCCGACACGGTGCGGATCGCACCCGCGGGGCGCATCGCCGACCAGCACGGCCACGGTCCGGTGCCGATCGACATGAGCGGCTGGACCACGATGCGCACCGCGCGCGCGCCGTGGTGGGAGCAGCAGCCCGATGAGCTGCTGTGGTGGAGGTTCGACGCGCCGAGCCGGACGCTCTACGTGTGCATGCGCGCGGTGGCGCCGTCGCCGGGCACGTTCACCAATCGGCCGCAGTGGGACCGGGTCTTCGCGCTCGCAGATTCGGTGGCGCCGGCCCGGTTCGTGATCGACCTGCGCGAGAACACCGGCGGCAACGGCGCGCTCAACCGCTATCCGGTGCAGCAGCTCCTGCGGCGGCCGGCGCTCGACAAGCCCGATCGCTTGTTCGTGATCATCGGGCGAAAGACGTTCTCCGCCGGGCAGCAATTCACGAACCTGCTCGAGGCATGGACGCAGGCGACGTTCGTCGGCGAGCCCACCGGGCAGCGGCCGAGCCAGTACGGCGATCATCGGCCGCTCGCGCTGCCGGTGAGCGGCATGACGGTGCAGATCTCGTCCATCTTCCACCAGGCGCCGAACGAGTTCGACGATCGCTCGTTCGTGCCGCCGCGCGTGTATACGCCGCTCGACTCGAAGTCGTATCGGGACGGTGTCGATCCGGCGCTGCTCGCGCTCCTGTCGCCGGACACGACCGCGCCGGTGATCGACGTCATGGCGCGCGCGCTCGCCGCAGGCGACACCGCCGCCGCGGAGCGTGCCCTCGCCACCGCCAGGAGCCGGACCGTGAACCGTTTCCGGAGCTTCGAGCGCGACGTCAACGCGCTCGGCTACCGGCTCTCCGGGAGCGGACAGTCCGAGCCCGCGATCGAGGCGTTCCGGATCAACACCCGCGCGTTCCCGCACTCCGCGAACACGTTCGACAGCCTGGGGGAGGCACTCTTGAACGCGGGGTATCGCGACGCGGCGATCGCCGCCTACCGGCAGGCGCTCGTGGTGGAGCCGGGCTTCCGGCCTTCCGCGGAGGCGCTGCAGCGGATCGGAGCGCATCCGCAGCGCACGGGCGGAGCGGGGGATGCGAGATGATGCGATCGCGAGCTGGGGCAAGAAGAAGCAACAAGGCGGGCCTTGCGGGCGGATCCCCGCGCCCGCGCAACCATTTAGTTGATTAGTCATCTAATCTTGCGTATGCTCATCGACATGAGCCGCAAGCCCAGCGCCATCGCGCAGGAGCTCCACCAGACCAAGGCGTTCGACAGCCCCGAGGACGAGGCGGCGGTGGCGCTGCTGCGGACGGTGGACCTGCTGCGGGCGGATCTCGAGCGGGCGCTCGCACCCCGCTCGATCACGCCCCAGCAGTACAACGTCCTCCGCATCCTCCGTGGCAGCCATCCCGAGCCGCTCGCCACGCTCCAGATCGCGGACCGCATGATCGAACGGGCCCCTGGCATCACCCGGTTGCTCGATCGGCTCGAGGCCGCCCGGCTCGTGGGCCGCAAGCGCTGTGGGGAGGACCGCCGCATCGTCCATTGCTCGATCACGCGTGAGGGCCTGGCCGTGCTCGCGGCCCTGGACGAGCCCGTGCGCGAGGTCGGCCAGAAGCGCGTTGGCCGACTGTCCAAGTCCCAGCTGGCAAATCTCTTACAGCTGTTGGACCGGATCCGGGAGGGGTTGTCGTGAACCCACCCACTGCTCATCGCATCCAATACTTCACTAGTCAACTATTGTCGAGTACATTAATCACCCGCCACTCGAACCCGGAGGCAACCATGAGCACCGCCATCCACACCGCCACGACGCCCGAGCCGGGCACCCAGTCGTTCGTCATCGATTCCGACCACTCCGACGTGGGCTTCAGCGTCCGCCACATGCTGAGCCGGACCCGGGGTCGCTTCGCGCGCTTCTCCGGCCAGATCCAGCTCGATCGCGAGCAGCCGGAGCGCTCGAGCATCGTGTTCGAGGTGGACCCGGCGAGCATCGACACCCGCCAGCCGGACCGCGACGCGCACCTGAAGAGCGGCGACTTCTTCGACGTCGAGCGCTTTCCGGTGGTCCGTTTCGCGAGCCAGCGGATCTCGAGGCTGGGCGTCGACCGATTCCGCGTCGAGGGCACGCTCGACCTGCGCGGGATCTTGAAGCCCATGACGCTCGAGGTCACGTACCACGGCGTGGCGAAGGACCCCTGGGGCAACGAGCGCGCCGGATTCGCGACCGAGGCGGTGATCAACCGCAAGGAGTTCGGCATGATCTGGAACGCCGCGCTCGACAACGGCGGCCTGATCCTGGGCGACGACGTCACGCTGGCGATCGACCTGGAGACGGTGCGGAAGAGCTGACGCGGGCGATCGGCCCCAAGCGAGGCGCCGCCGGCATCGAA
>DATLUU010000607.1:0-4282 GCA_035577885.1 Verrucomicrobiia bacterium | reverse complement strand
CACGCCGTCCACGCGGTAGCTGAGCGTCACCAGCGGCCGCCACATGCCCGTGCCGCCGCCGGTCGCGATCCAGAAGTCCTGCACCAGCGTCTGCGGCCACGCCGGCCCCTGGAGCGCCGCGTGGCGCACGATCAGGTCGAGATCGTCCCAGACGAACGCGTAGCCGAGCGTGCGCGCATAGAGCGCCACCGCCGCGAGCGCGGGCAGCGCCCACACCCATGCGGCGTTTCCAGGCTGCGCACCGCGCGCCGCGCGGCGGCCACCGGGCGCGCCGGACGCCCCGCGCCCGGGCCGCGTTCCCACGCGCTGCGTGGGTGCGCCCGGACGCGCGTTCGATTTCAACCGAGTCCCCCGTAAGCCGAATTCTGTACGGATCGCTCCGTGGTGATCATTTGACTGGGGCGATGGTCTCCCATCGCCTCGTGGCGACCGACCCTGGGGTACGAACGGGGCGGGACACACCCCTCCCCCTCTATGCGGTCTTGCTCCGGACGGGGTTTGGCGAGCCGACACCGTTACCGGCGCCGCTGGTGAGCTCTTACCTCACCGTTTCACCCTTGCCCGCAGCGGCAGCACGTCGCTTGCGCGCCGCGCGCCGCCCGTTGGCGGTCTTCTCTCTGTTCCACTTTCCGTGGACTCACGCCCCCCGGGGGTTACCCGGCGTCCTGCCCTGTGGAGTTCGGACTTTCCTCACGGTCCGGCCTTGGCCGCCCAAACTTCGAGCGACATCGGCGCGCCCCGCGCGATCACCTGGGGAACTCGGTATTCCCTCCTGCTCTGTGGCGGATCAACGGCGAAGCGCCTCGTCGAGCGCCTCGTTCACCAGCGCATCCGCACGGCCGTTGTCGTCGCGCGGCACGGATTCGAATCGCACCGTCCCCAGCTTCGCCGCGGCGCTGCGCGCCTCGGCATGGAGCGGCTTCAAGCCTTCGTTCTTCACCTTGTACTGCCCGAGCATCTGGCGCACCACCAGCTCGGAGTCCATTCTCACGACCAGCGTCTTCGCGCCGTGACGGGCGGCGGCCTCGAGCCCGGCGATCAGCGCGCGGTACTCGGCGACGTTGTTCGTGCACGTGCCGAGGAACTCGCCGCGCGCCTCCACCTCCGCCCCGGAAGCATCGCACAGAACGTAGCCGAGCGCGCCGGGGCCGGGATTGCCGCGCGAGCCGCCGTCGGCGCGCAGTGTCCAGGTGCCCGTGGGGGAGGTCGCCATCCGCTGAACCTATCCGGCACGCGGTGCCGGCTCAAGCGCGTCCGGCACCGCCTCGATCCAGCCCGCGCGCTCGAGCGCGGCCCAGGCGTCGCGGCGGCCGGCGTCGATCAGCTCCGCGGCGCGCTCGGGATCGAACTGGAGCGGCGAGGTGGGAAGCGGGGCCGGCGGCTCGACCACGCACACGCGCGCCGGCGAGCCCTCGCGGCTCCATCCCGGCGGCAGGTGGCGAAGCTCCGTCTGGAGGTCGCGCCAGTTCGCGAGCTCGAGGAGCCGGCTGCCGAGCGCGACCACGTCCGGAGGGCTCGACACGGCCGGCGGCTGACTCGGCGACAGCAGCACCACGAGTGCCGCGTCGACGTCGCGCGCGATCGCCACGTGCAGCGGCTGGTTGGTGAAACCGCCGGCGTCCACGAACTCTCGCCCGCGGACGCTTTCGGGCTGGAAGATGCCGGGGATCGCCGACGACGCCATCGCGGCCGAGATCACCTCCGTGGCATCCTTCAAGTGCACGACCTCGCCCAGCTCGTCGTGGATGCGACGCTCGAAGCCCTCGTCCACCTCGGGCCAGCTCACGAAGTGCGTCACCACACCACGGTCCACCGCGAGCGCGCTGACGACCAGGCCGGTGCCGGTTCCCACCAGCTTCCCGGCGTCGCCGGAGGCGACCAGGTTCTCGAGGATGCGACGGCGCGCACGGCCGCTCCACAGGCCGCGGCCACCGGTCTCGGGCATCAGGCCCAGCGCCAGATTGCGTGACCAGCGGCCGATGCTCCCCGGGGCGCTCGCGGTCCACACCACCGCAAGCAGGATCACCACCGCGGCGCTGAACCGATGCGGCCAGGGCCAGCCCATGAACCCGACGATCATGTGCACGGCCGCCGCGGTGCAGGTCACGACCAGGAGACGCTTGCGCGCCTTCTCGGGCGGGCCGACGTTCGCGTGGCGGTCGAGCCAGGCGGCGATCCGCCGTGCGAAGAACACCGCGAGCCCGCCAAAGACCGTGGCCCCGAACCAGCACAGGGCGTCGAGCTGCGTGGAGAGCAGGTCCCATTCCGGGTTCTGGTGTCGCCAGAACCAGCGTGCTCCGGAGAACTCGTCCGAGCCGATGAGCGTCAGCACCGCCTCCAGCAGCGCCATCATCGCGATGAACGTGCCGGCGATGCGCAGCGCCAGCGACACCCACTGCACGCCCAGCGTCTCGCCGCGCGCCGTGCGCCATACGTGCTCGATCGGCCCCGCATCGCGGCCGGCCACGAGCCACGCCACCGCGTTGACGGCGCCGATCGAGACGCCGACCACGAGCGAGGGCACGAGCCGCAGCGTCTCCAGCACGCGCAGCACGCCGATCTCGTAGGCGCCGAGCGCGCCGCCTCCCGAGAGCACGAGCGCGATGCGGCGATAGGGCAACGAGGCCGCGACCCGGAACCCGCGCGGCGGCTCGGGCACGCTCACGCCGCGCCTGGCTCCGGCGGCAGCATCAGCAGCCGGCCGCAGCCATCGCACACGAGCAGCTTCTCGCGCCGGCGAGCCTCCTGGAGCGCCGCCGGCGGCAGGCCGCGATGGCAGCCGCCGCAGGCGCCGTTCTCGATCGCCGACACGGCGCGGCCCGCGCGCCCGGCGCGCAGCTTCTCGTAGCGCGAGCGTGTCGCCGGCGGCAGCGTGGCGGCGATCTCGCCGCGTCGCGCCTCGAGCGTGGCGAGCTCGGTCTTGTGCGTCGCGGCCTCGGCATCGAGCCGCGCGACCGTGGCGCTCGCCTCGGATTCCGCGCGCTCCAGCGCGTGCGCCTTCTCGGGTCGCGCCTTCGTGTCGCGCTCCTCCGCGTCCAGGCGCTCGAGCGCCTCGTTCTCCACCACGTCGCGCTTCGCGCGCACGGCGGCGATCTCGTGCTGCATCGCCTCCAGTTGGTGCTGGGTGGTCACCGACAGCAGCTGCTTCTCGAAATGGTGCAGCTGCTCATCGTAGGCGACGATCTCACGGTCCAGCACGCGGCGCCGCTTCTGCGAATCCGCCAGCCGCTGGTCGATGGCCTGCACCGCGGCGCGCGCCGCGTGGACGCGGGCGGCCTGCTCGCGCCGCGCTTCCGGCTGCTTCGCCAGCGCGTGCTCGCGCACGACCGCCTGCTCGTCGATCTCGTGCAGGGCCCAATGCTGTCGAAGTTCTTCGGTCACGGCGCCGGGCTCGAAGGGAAGGATGGTGGGCGAAACAGGACTTGAACCTGTGACCCCCTGGTTGTGATCCAGGTGCTCTACCAGCTGAGCTATTCGCCCATCCCAGGCTGCGGCGTGCAAGGACGTGGGCCCACCTGGATTCGAACCAGGGTCTTACCGGTTATGAGCCGGCGGCTCTGGACCGCTGAGCTATGGGCCCAGCGCTCGTACTGCCCATTCCCTGCGACGGAAGCCGGAGCGTTGTAGCATCCGCGCCGCGGGAGCGTCAAGCGCCGCACGGGTTTCCGGGCGCGCGGCGCCGTTCCACTCCGCACTGGGGTGCCACGACCGGTGGCTGGTATCGTCGGCGTGCGCTTCCCCCCGCCGCGCCGCCCGACCACGGTGGCGATCGCCGACGGCGACGGATCCCCGGCGTCCGAGGTCACCCATGTCTTCAGCGTCCCCTCCCCGCTCGCGCTGGATCGCCGCGCTGCTGTGCGTCGCAGCGCTCGCCGCCGGATCTTCCTGCACGAAGTCGCCCACGAGCCCCAAGGAGTCGCCGCCGAAGCCCACGATGCGATCGGTGACGGTCGTCGTGCAGGACTCGACGGGGGCCGCCGTCGCCGGCGCCACGCTGTTCGCGACCGGCCTGGACGATTCGAACGCGGGGCAGGCCGTGGCGCCCGTGAACACCGACGCGGAGGGTGCGTCGACGTTCAGCCTGCTGGACGGGCACTGGCTCCTGTCCGCGAGGTCGGGGCCATCCGGCGGGCCTTTCCGCGTCGCGGGCTCCACGGGCGTCGTGGCTCCCAAGCCTGCGGGCAGCCCGGATACCACGCAGTTCCGCCTCGTGGTGCGCACGCAGTCGATCGCGCACGGCACGATCACGCTCACCGGGCGGATCACGCACGACGGCACGCTC
>DATLUU010000606.1:0-2650 GCA_035577885.1 Verrucomicrobiia bacterium | reverse complement strand
TTGCGGCTGCCCTGGGTGCCCGACCCGCCGGCACCCGGCCGGCTCTGGTTGCCACCGTTGATCGACGGCTGCGTGCCCGCCGATGGGCGCGACGTGCTCTGACCGGCGGAGGCCCGGTTCGAGGCGCTCGGCGACGACTGGCCGCTTGCCGGCTGACGACTCCCGGCAGAGCCGCCACGCCCGCCACCGCCACCGCCGCGCATGCGCTGAGCGAACGCGTCTTCCGACACCAGGGCGAGCTGACCGACGATGATCACCGCCGCCACCACGCGGGCGAACCAGACATTCATGCGTGGGCTCATTTCTTGGCTCCGGAGCTCGGCTTCTCGTTGCGGGAGACCATGCGCACTTCGCGTGATCCGGGCGGCGGCGTGAAGCGGAAGAGCGTCGGCGGCAGATCGGGATTCATCTTCCAGTCCGAGAACGTCGCCTCGTACTCGGTCACCTGCCCCTTTTCCCGGGTGCGGAACAGGTACTTCACGGGCAAGGTCGCGGCATCATCCGAGACCCACAGCTCCATGTCCTGATCCGTTCCCTTCGCTGCGACATGGAAGCAATCCTGGTCTTCGATCCGCACCGGCTCGAGGAACGTGATGCTCTCGCTTTGCGCCCTGAGGTCGTCGACGAACGTGGGGGAGAGCAGATCGGCCGCGGGAAAGTCGACGCCATAATCCTCGTGGACCTTCTGGATCATCGCGGTGATGGTCGGCGGCGCGGACACGCGCCCATAGTTGTTCTCGCCGTACCAGTAGGAGTACGCGTTCTTCCCGTCGTACCAGAACCCGCGATGGCCCGCATCGCCGGTCGTGTTCACGAGCATCTTGTCGGGCCCGACCAGGCACACCTGGTGTGAATCGTTGAGCTTCACCAGCATGCCGGCGTCGGCGTTCCACTCGTCGTGTGACACCTCGAGCCGAAACGCGCACGAATGCAGGGCGCCGATGTTGTCCGCCATCCGGTTGAGGACGGTGAGCGCCTTGGGATCGTCGGTGTTCGACTGGGACAGGGCGGGCGTGGCCGCGCCAAGAAGGAGCGATGCGGAAAGCAGGAGGGTCTTCATGGGCCTTCACGGTTGGAGCCGGACAACCGCAGTCTCGAGGAAGCCGGAGACGAAATGTCGCCCTCCATGGCGATGGGCACGCTAGCGCCGAGTCCGTGTCGGCACAAGCGTCGGCCACCGGACGACGAACAGCTAGACGGGCGAGAGGATCTTCACGAGGAGTGGTGAAGCCTCGTGGGCGGGGTGTTCTGGTCGTGGAGCCATTGGTCGAGCCGCTCGGAGATCTCGTCGCGGATCTCCCTGAACTTGGCTCGCGCTCCTTCCGCCTCGCCTCGAAACGCAGCCGGATCTTCAATGGGCCAATGGACGCGGGACACGACACCCGGCCACACGCTCGGGCAGCGACCCGCGGCATCGTGACAAACGATGATGAGGTGTCGGACGGGAACGCGGCCCAAGAACTCACCCACCTCTTTCGGCCGCGCCGCGCTGATGTCGATGTCGATCTCTCGCATGACTTCGACGGCCAGCGGGTTCACGCGTGCGGCGGGCTCCGTCCCAGCGCTCAGGACTTCGAACTCCTTGCCGGCCTTCGCGCGGAGCAGGCCCTCTGCCATCTGGCTACGAGCAGAGTTCCCGGTGCAAAGGATCAAGACAATGGGCAGTGCCATTCGCGCCTCCGAAGCTACTTGGGCCTGGTGGCGCGAACGAACGCGCTCATGAACCGACCCTGAACCTGCTTGGCCGCCGCATCCGCATCGATCCCCTGCGCCGAGAGGAATTCCCGCGCTTCGCTGAAGTCGTACACGCGGGTCGGCTCCACGCCGATGGCGGTGAAGCCTGCGCGCTCCAGCTTGCCGATGTACTCCGTCTCTTCCATGGCGCCAGCGATGCAGCCGACCCAAAGGTCGAGGCTCTTGCGAATCGCCTCCGGGACCGGGCCACGGACGACGACGTCGGACACCGCAAGCCGGCCGCCCGGCTTGAGCACCCGGAACGCTTCGGCGAGCACCCGGTCCTTGTCGCCCGAGAGGTTGATGACACAGTTGGAGATGATCACGTCGACCGAGGCGTCGGGGAGTGGGATCGCCTCGATCTCGCCTTTGAGGAACTCAACGTTGGTCACGCCCGAATCGCTTTGATTCTTGCGCGCGAGCTCCAGCATCTCGTCCGTCATGTCCAGGCCATAGGCCTTGCCGGTCGGGCCCACGCGGCGAGCGGAGAGAAGCACATCGATTCCGCCCCCGGAGCCCAGGTCCAGGACGGTCTCGCCGGGGCGTAGCTCGGCCAGGGCGGTCGGATTGCCGCACCCGAGCGATGCCCGGACGGCATTCTCCGGTAGCGAGCCCTTCTCGGCCTCGTTGTAGAGATTCGAGGTGATCGGGTCTCCACACGACGAGTCGCTGGTGCCGCAGCAACCCGAACTGTCCGCGCTGCTACCGCAACACGAACTCTTCTCGCCACGGATGGCCCGTTTGGCCGCCTCGCCGTACTTCTCGCGCACGACGTCCTTCAACGTATCGCTCATCAGCTTCTCCTCTTCGGCCCTATGTCACACACCCTCACCACGGCATCCGCGCTGACCGCCTTGCTCCGGGAACAACACTCGGCGAACAAGAATCCAAGCAGCTCCTCCAGCGCGGTCGTATT
>DATLUU010000605.1:0-3228 GCA_035577885.1 Verrucomicrobiia bacterium | reverse complement strand
CACGGTCACGTGATCGAATGCCATCGCCTGGAGCCCCACCCACAGCGCGAGGCCCACGAGCAGCGGCGGCAGCCACTGCCCGTGGTCGACCAGGTCGTCCCACGCGGTCGCGGGGCGCGCAAAAATCCGGCCGGCACGCACGATCGGCGACAGGCGCGCGGGCGCGGAGGAGACGGGGACGGTCGGCTCGGCGCTGGACATGGACGGCTCCACGGCTCCACGGGGCGTTGATTCGGGGCGATCACGGTAGGACCGCGCCGGTCAAGGGTCAAACCCGCCGGCGACGAGTGCGGCAACGTTCCGACGGGCGCGCGCCGCAAAGGCCGGGCGCGCCGCCCGTGAAACAGGCGGCGCGCCCAAGGGACGACGTCGGGTGGAGTCCGGGAGCTAGTGCAGGCTGAACTTGACCGGCACGCCCACCCACACGGCGACGGGCTTGTTGTTGGAGAGCGCCGGCTTGAACACCCACTGGCGCACGGCGGCCTTCGCCGACTCGTCGAGCATGGGGATGCTCTTCACCACGCGCACGTCCTTCACCTTGCCGTCCTTGCCGACGAGCGCCTGCACCATCACCAGTCCGTCCACGCCGGCCTCGCGGGCGAGGTCGGGATAGACCGGGTTCACCTTGGTGACGGCCTCCGGCAGCTCCTCGACGTAGACGTAGTCGCCGAACTTGGGCAGCTCATCCTCCGAGGGTGCGACCACGATCTGCTGGCCGTTCCCTTCCTCGGCGACGCCGGGCGTGGAAGTCTGGAGCTCCTCCTGCGACATGATCGTCTGCTCGGGCGGGGCCTCGGCGTCGGGCACCGGGACCGGGATCGCCGCCGCGGGCGGCGCCACCGCGGGCGCCACTTCCACCTGCGGCGGCGGCGCGTCCTGGGTGAGAGGCGGCGGCGCTGCGAGATCGCTCACCTGCATCTGCACCACCGGGATCGCCTTCTGCTGCGCGGCGATGATGAGGTTGGTGACGAACATCAGCACGAACACGCTGACGATCGAGCCGATGGCGATCCACGTGGCGCGGAACATGTACCGCTTCGCCACTTCCATGAGCTCGGGCGCCCCATAGGGCATGAACTCGTAGAGGCTGACGCGCGGTTCCTCGGTGGCCGGGCTCATAGCTTCTCCACCTCCTGCTTGCCCTTGTCGTCGAGCGGGTTGATGGAGAAGCGCGTGAGCTTGGCCGCGTGCAGCTCGTCGAGCGCGCTGACCATGTTCTCGAAGTCCGCGTCGCGGTCCACCTGCACGATCATGATCATCTCGTTCTGGCCGGCGAACGGCGCCAGCACGTCCTTGAAGTGGGGCATGTCCGAGCGCGTGAACTTGTCCTCACCGTGCCGCCAGTAGACGCGGCCGTCGGCGAGGATGCGGATCGTCACCGTCTTCGACGCCGGGACCTTGGTCTCGTCCTTCTTCGGCGGCAGGTTGATCTCGAGCGCCTTGGGCGTGCGGAACACGGTCGTGACCATGAAGAAGATCAGGAGCAGGAACGCGACGTCGACCATCGGCGTCATGTCGATGCGGATGCCGAGGCGCCGCTTCTTGCGCGAGGCGCTGAAGCCCTTCTTCTTGCCGGATCTTCTTTCGGGGGTGTCTACCGCACCCATGTCGAACCACCGTCCTTCGTCGGGCTACTTGCTGCCGAGTGAGCCAGCGCCCTCTTTGAGGTTGGTCTGGACGTTGAACCGGGTGGCGTTCGCCTGCTGCAGCCCGGACACCATGTCCGCGACGATGCCGTAATGAGCCCCTTTGTCCATTTTGACGACCACGCGGGCCGCGGGATTCGCGGCGCGCGCGCGTTGGAGCGCGGTGCCGAGGTCGGTCTCGAGCGTGGCCGGATTCAGGTCGATCCGCATCTCCGTCGCCCCGTCCGCGGTGTGCAGCTTGTAGATGACCGCCACCGTGGGTGCCTTGGTGACCGCGATGGTGATGACGTCGGACTCTGGCGATTTCGCCTCCGAGCTCGACTTCGGCAGGTCGATCTTGTCCTTCTCCGGGGGCTGGAACTGGGTCGTTGTCATGAAGAAGATCAGCAGCAGGAACGCCACGTCCACCATGGGCGTCATGTCGATGCTGATGCCGATGCGACGTTTCTTCTTGAGCATGGCGGGCCGCCGGCTTCCTTACTTCTTTTCCGAGGCCGAAGCGGCGAGGAGCTGCAGCACCTCGTACGAAGCCTCGTCCATCATGTAGTTGAAGTTGTCGACGCGGGTCACGAACACGTTGTACATGACGATGCCGAGGATGGCGACGAACAGTCCGCCGGCCGTGTTCACGAGCGCCTCGGAGATACCGATGGCGAGCTTGGAGGCGTCGACGGCGCCCGAGGTGCCCAGGGCCGCGAACGACCGGATCATGCCCATCACCGTGCCGAGCAGGCCGACCATGGTGCTGATCGAGGCGATCGTCGACAGCGCGATCAGGTTGCGCTCGAGCAGCGGCGTCTCGAGGCCCGAGGCCTCCTGGATCGCCGCCTGCGTCTCGGCCACGATCTTCTCCTTGGGCGCGTTCTCCGAGCGCAGCATGCTGTAGCGCTCGAGGCCGGCGCGCATCACGTTCGCCGCCGAGCCGCGCTGCTGGCCGCAGAGCTGGATCGCGCCCTGCACGTCGCCGGAGTGGAGCCGCTTGCGCACGTTGTTCAGGAAGTCCGGCAGCGAGCCCCGGCCCTGGGCCTTCTTGAGGCTGAGCAGACGCTCGACGACGAACGCGATCTGCAGGATCAGCAGCATGATGAGCGCCGGCACGAGGAAGCCGGCCTTCTTCATCTGGTCACCGTACGGCCCGATCAACTCCGGCATGAACCACCAGAGCGCCACGGCGATGATGAGAGCAGCTGCGAATCCCAACGGCACAAGGAAGCGATTCATGGGCCTGTGTTCCCTCCGAGGCCGCGCGGGCGCGGCGACTGGCGGTCTGGAATGGCGTCGGGTCCCAGGACCCTCGACCTTGTGGATGCGGACCGCGGCCTGGGGCTCGGTCCCGTGAAGTGAACTGCGGTTCGATCCGGCACTCCGGCCGGGTGTTGCGACCGGCCAGCGGGGCCGGTGAAACGCTCAGGCGCCCGCAAATGCCGCGATCGCCTGCTCCTCGGTGTCGTGGTGATCGAACACCATGATCAGCTTGGTCATGGTGAACAGGTCCTTGATGCGTTTCCCGAGGGCGCACAGCTTGATCTCGCCTCCGCGCCCCTTGTAATTCGCATAGCCGCGCATGAGCACGCCGATCGCC
>DATLUU010000604.1:0-2855 GCA_035577885.1 Verrucomicrobiia bacterium | reverse complement strand
CATGCCGCTGAGACCGGTCCCCATCGGATGCCACGTGGCGCCGTCCCAGCGGGCGATTCCCTGGAAACCACCGGCGATCAAGTCGTTCCCCACGACTTCCACGACCTGCGAGCACAAGCCGCCTCCGACGGACTGCCAGCGCCGGCCATCCCAGAGCACCGGGCTCAACACCTGGTTCCACCCGGGCGGATTCCCGGCGAGCCCGATGAGGCCCGCCACGACCAGCTCGCCCCGATAGAGCGCGAAGCTCGACACGTCCGCGGCTCCGGCGTTGTGGGCGAGCCCGTGCATCGAGGGCTCCCATTGCTCGAGGCCGGTCCATCCGTCGGGGCCCAGCGTCGCGACCCCGGTGAATCGCCTGGGAGCGGGGCAGCCGGAGCCATAGAAGCCGCCGACCGCGGCGAGCCGCCCGCCCCAGGCGGCGAGGCCCAGCGCCCATTGCTCCAACCCCTCGGACTCCCAGGTTGCGCCATCCCAGCGCGCCACCGACGAGTAATCACCAGCGAACGAGCCCGCGATGTAGAGGTTGCCGTTGAGCACGAGGAGATCGTTGACGTATGCAGCCGGGGCTCCAAGGAGAGCGCTCCACGAGGCGCCGTCCCACGCCGCGAGCCCGGGGCTCGAGACGGTTCCGCAACCCGAGAACCAGCCCCCCACGATCAAGCGGTCGCCGTACTCCTCGATCGCGCTCACGCCCGAGTACGCGGCCGGATCGATACCTGACCCGAGCGACTCCCATGTCGTCCCATTCCAGCGCGCCACGTAGCCGCACGGAGTTCCCGCGTTGCTCCGGAAGTCGCCGCCGGCGATCACGTCGCCGCGGTAGATGCCGAGCGCCGCCACCTGGGCGTCGAAGCTGCCGCCGAGGACCTGCCACGCCACACCGTCGAAGCGCGCGACCCGACCCCGCGACTCGTATTCCCCCGCGGCGAACAATGCGCCGTCGTGAACCAGGATCGCGCGGAGCGTCTGGAGCGGCGCCTTGGGCAGGCGCGTCCACGACCGGCCGTCCCACGCCGATACGCCACCGATCCAATCGCCTGCGTAGAGTCGATCGTTCAGGATCGCGAGCGCGAATCCCGGAATGATACCGTCGCCGAGCGGCTGCCATCCGCGGTCGGTCCAGCGCGCGACACCGTTGACCGGATGCGCGCCGGCCGTGCGCAGCCAGCCGGAGATCACGAGCTCACCGTGATACTCGATCGCAGCGCCCGGGTACTCGTGGAGCCCCGGCAATCCAAAGCCCGACTGCCAGCCTTGCTCACCCGCCGAGGCGGCGCCCGCCAGGGAGGTGGTCACGTCGCGGCCGCCGCGTTCGCGAAGCGAAGCGAGCTCTGAGCGCAGCTGCGTATCGCTCAGGTGCAGGCTGTGCGGAGCCACGCGATTCGCGAGCGCGGCGTCACGCGCGAGGGCACTCAGGTCTTCGAGGCGAAGGGCCGGGGAGCCGCATTGCTCCCGGGCAAGGGACGCTCGCGTGAAGGGGGAGAGCACGAACGACGCGAGGCACAGCACCAGAACGAGGAACGCTTTCGTACGCATGGGAACCTCGGACCATCCGGATCGGGAGCCCTTCCGGTCGAGCCGGAGTATGCCCCTACTGCGTTTCCTCGGTCCATAGCGTATTCGGGGCGCGGGACCTCGGGAGGATCCCGCGGGACCATCCAGCGGCTCGTGGGGAAGTCGAGGATGCCATCGAACGTGATCTCCAATCGCGTCGCGGGCCGGGTGTCCGTCAAGCGGTGAGGCACGACCGCGAGTGATCTCTCCAAGTCCATCGCCTCTCGGGCCAGCGCAGCGAGATCCTCATTCGTCAACGTGCCCAGAAGCGCGCCCGGGCAGTGAAGTCGCTCAGGCCGTCGCCGGCCCTGGCTGGGCCTTCTTCCGCCGGCTCAAGACGCCGGCCGTGACCAGCGCCACCACCAGCGCGACGGGCAGCGGCTCCATGAACGTCATCGCCGAGTTGATGAGCGGGTTCTTGTACATCTCCGCGAACTTGGTCATCTCGACCTGCTTCGCGGCAATGGCCTCGGGGCTCTCCCCGGCCTTCCGCGCCTTCTCGATCATGTGCGCCTGGTACTTCTCGATGTAGTCGCTCTTCGTCCCGAAGTAGATGGCCTCCCAGGTCAGCACGTAGCACATCGACGCCACGACGCCGATCAGCGCGCCCACGGCCAGGGCCCGGCCGAAGCCGACCTGGCCGCCGGCCACATTGTCGCGGTACGAGCGCACGCCGAAGAAGATGAGCAGGAACGCCAGCACCATGGACGTGTAGCCCACGACCATGCCGCGGTCGAAGCCGATGGCGTCGTGGAACGCCAGGGAGACGAGGAACGTGACCGCGAGGATGGCGCCGGCGATGAGCCCGTAGGTGAGGACGATCTTCCGCATGGGATTCTCCGGTGAGGGGAGGATGCGACGGGGGAACGCAGGCAGTCTGTGCTCGGGGGGCCCGCTCGCGCGTCATCCGAACGAGTGATTTTCACGCCGGGGACGCGGAAATCACCCGTTCAGGCAATGATCCCCGCCTCCTTGGCCAGCTGCACCGCCTGCGTGCGCCGGCGGGCGGACAGCTTGGCGAACACCCGCGCCGCGTGCGTCTTGACGGTATTCTCGCTTACGAACATGCGGCCGGCGATCTCCCTGTTGCTCAAGCCCGCGGCCACGGCCTCGAGGATCTCGAGCTCGCGGGGCGTGATCCCCAGCTCGCGCACGCGCTCCTCGTTGCGCACGAACTGCCCGACCGAGGGCACCGGCACCCGCACCTCCACCCGGACAGGGACCTCCCTGACCACCAGCCTTTCGCGCGGGCGGGTGAGCTTCTGCCCGAGCCAGATGCCCACCACCGAGAACAGAGC
>DATLUU010000603.1:0-3497 GCA_035577885.1 Verrucomicrobiia bacterium | reverse complement strand
CCACGCTCGACGGTTCGGGCAACGACAACGTGCTGTTCTGGACAAAGTCGGGCATCAAGCTGGGCATCGGCAAGGACGCCACCGCCCGCATCAGCGAGCGCGACGACAAGAACTACGCCACGCAGGTCTTCTACTCGATGATCATCGGGGCGACCCGCATGGAAGAAGCCAAGGTCGGCATCATCACCTGTTCCACGACTACAGGACCCGGCATCTAAATCCTCACGAGGGCGGCGTGACGGCTTCCACCCCGTTACGCCGCCAGCAAATGCGAACGCCAGCAATAGGGCTTGGCGCGTAGCCACAGGAGGCCATCATGGCCGTCGTCAATGCAAAATCCCCCGGCGTTGCCAACGCCGACGCTGCGGTGCAGACGCTTTCACCGAACGCAACATCCGAAGGCAAGGCCGCCCACATGGTCGGCACCATCGCCAAGGCCGCATCCGACAATGACGGGTCGACCTACCGCATCGCGCGGGTTCACTCGTCTTGGCGTATCCTCTCCATCCTGCTGTTCAACGATGCCTTTGCGGCGGCTGCGGCGTGGACCGTCGGCCTCTACCGCACGGCGGCGGACGGCGGCGCTGTCGTCCTCGGCAACGCCTATACCTCGGCGCTCGCGCCGACGGCGGCGAACCAAGCCGGGCAGGAAGTGTCGTTCGGTGCCAACCGGCTCGGCTCGAAAATCGGGCAGCAGGTGTGGGCCGACGCTGGCCTGACCGCCGACCCCAACCTCTGGTACGACGTGGTCGTCGTCGCAGGCACGGCGGGCGCGGCGGCGGGCAACATTTCGTGGAACATGGAATACGTGAAGTAACCCGGCAGGGACGTCGCCATGCCAGCGTCGACACTTCCGATCACCGACCTCGGCATTGCCAACCTCGCCTTTATCGACTTGGGCCAGCCGACGCTTGCTGTCGCTGACAGCACATCGAAGGCTGGCCGACTTTTTCTCACCAGCTACGAACCCACCGTTCTGGAAATGCTGCGCTCGCACCCGTGGCGCTGCTGCCGCGCGCAGGCGCAACTGGCCTCCGACCCGACTGCCAAGCCGCTGTTCGGCTACGCGCTGGCCTTCCGGCTGCCTGCGGATTTCGTGCGTACGGTGTACGTCGAGGGCACCAATGACGGCGACGTGTCGAACAACATCGAGCCGTTCGCCCGGCACGGCCAGTACATCCACTGCAACATCGAGGGCTTCCGCTTCACCTACATCGCGCGCAAGCCAACCGACGAGTTCGACCCCGGGCTGGTGGCGACCATTGCCGCGCGGCTGGCGTGGCGCTGGTGCAAGCCGTTCACCGACAGTGCCAACGACGTGAAGATGTATCAGCAGGCCTTCGCGGAAATATCCGCCGACGCCAAGTTCGCCGACGCCATGGATGGCTCGCCCGACATCATGCCGTTGAGCACGTGGGAGCAGGCGCGTCTGTCTGACGTGTGATGGCAGCCGTCAACAGCATCCTCACCAACTTCACGGCTGGCGAAATATCCCCGCGCATCTACGGGCGGGTCGACCTTGCCAAGTACCAGAACGGCGCGCGCGAACTCACCAACGTGGTGGTGCTGCCGCAGGGCGGCGCGCGCAAGCGCGGCGGCACGCTCAACGTGTCGAATATCAAGGACAACAATCCCAACAGCATCCTTGTGCCGTTCGTGTTCTCTACGACGCAGGCCTACATGCTGGAGTTCGGCCCGGGCTATATCCGCTTCTTCAAGGATCAGGGCATCATCTTCGACGTGCAGAGCGCCATCATCGGCATCACGCTGGGGGTCACCACCACCATCGCCTGCGCCGCCGCGCACGGGCTTTCCACCACCGACCGGGTCATCTTCACCGGCATTGGCGGCACGCACCAGCTTAACAACCGCGAGTTCGAGGTGACCGGCGGCACGGCGACGACGCTGGTGATCAACGTCGACAGCCGCACCTACTCGCCCTACACGGGCGGCGGCGTATCCTCGCGCATCTACGAGGTGGCGACCCTCTACTCCGCGCAGGACATCGCCACGATGACCTTCACGCAGTCGGCGGACACGCTGTTCCTGTTCACCTCGAACTGGCCGATCACGCTGCTCAAGCGGCTGTCGCATGCGTCATGGACGCTCAACACCGGCAATGTCGAGGAAGGCCCGTACCTCGACATGAACATCAACGACGGCATCCGCGTGTCGCTCGACGTGGCGAGCGGTTCGGCGGTGATGACCTTCAATTACCCGACGCTCAACGACGCGCATGTCGGCTCGCTGTGGCGCATCTGGGAGCAGTCGAACGGGTCCTCGTTCGGCTATGCGACGTGGGCACCGGGCGCGACGGTGACGGTCGCGAACAACACCTTCTGGGAATACAAGGGCAACGTCTATTTCGTGGTGTCGGGCGGCGGCGACACCATGGCCTCGACCGCCAGCTACCCGACGCACACGCGCGGCACCGTCGACGTGTTCTACGGCACGGCGGGCTCGGTGGCGCAGATGCGCTATGAGCACTCGGGCTACTGCGTGGTGCAGATCACCGACGTGGTCGACACGCAGAACGCCTACGCCAACATCGTCAAGTACCGCACGCCCTACACCGCCTACGGCGGACGCTCGTCATGGATGTGGCAGGAGGGGGCGTGGTCCGACTATCGGGGCTACCCGACCACCGCCACCTTCCACGAGCAGCGGCTGGTGGCAGCCAACACGGAATGGCAGCCGACGACGCTGTGGGGCAGCGTCATCGACGCCTACCTCAACTACAAGGACGGCGACAAGGCCGACCTGTCCTACAACTACACCATCAGTTCCGATCAGGTCGACGCCATCCGCTACCTGTCGACCACCAAGCGGCTGGTGGTCAACGCCACCTCGGGCGAGTACACGGTGGCGGCCTCGAACGCGAACGAGGCGATCACCTCGACCAACATCAAGGTGTCACGTGAAACATCGTTCGGCACGGCGCTGGTCAAGCCGGTGCGGGCCGGTCCCGCCATCCTGTTCACCCAGCGCAAGGGCAGGAACGAGAACCCGGCGCGCCGCCTGCGCGAGTTCGTCTACAACTTCCAGACCGACAGCTACGCCGCCCCCGACCTCACCATCCTGTCGGAGCACATCACCGCCCCCGGACTGATCCAAGGGGCCTACGTGGCGGTGCCCGACCTGATGATCTGGTACGCGCGCGCCGACGGCGACATGGTGGCGATGACCTACGAGCGCGACCAGCAGGTGGTCGGCTGGCATCACCACCAGATAGGCGGCGGGGGCTTGGGTCGCGGGGTTGCGTCAATTCCCGGGCAGGACGGTGACGAACTGTGGATAATCGTCGAGCGGGTGGTCGGCGGGCAGACGGTGCGGCACATCGAGGTCGGCCAGCCGGGTCTGGAAGACGGTGCGGCGCTGGAGGACGGCTTCTACCTCGATGACGCGCTGCAGTATGTCGGGCCGCCGGTCACCAGCATCACCGGGCTGTGGCACCTCAACGGCACGCTGGTCAGCGTGCTCGCCGACGGCGTGCCCTA
>DATLUU010000602.1:0-2258 GCA_035577885.1 Verrucomicrobiia bacterium | reverse complement strand
CGCCGCCGTCGCGGCGGACGCGGCCGCGGTGAGCGCGGCGAGGGCAGCGAGCGCGCGCCGCGGGAAGCCACGCAGGAAGACGCCAATCGCGAGCTGTTCGAGCCGTCGCAGCCGAGCCCGCGCGAAGAGCCTGCCATCGCCGCGAGCGAGCCCGAGGCGCGCCCGATCCAGCCAGAGCCCGCGCGCCGCGAGCGTTCGCATCATTCGACGCTCGCCGAGCAGCCGCAGACCGCTCACGAGGAGGAGACCGCGAAGCCCGAAGCACCGCCGCTGCCGCCCGCCCCGCCCACGGCCATCCACGCCGTGATCCAGCACGACGACGCGGAGGAAGAGTTGCATCGCCCGGTGCGTCGCCGCCGTCGCCAGGAGCAACCGGTCGAAGCCGTGCCCGCGCCCACGTCGCTGGAGCTTGTCGAGACCCAGGTCGAGACGCCCCCGCCGGTGATGGAAGAAGACGAGCTGCCGCGGCGCACCAAGCCGCGCCGGCGCCGCAGCTCGAGCACGCCGCCCGAGCCGCTGCAGCTCGTCGAGACGCAACCCGGCGACAACCCGCAGCAGCCGCCGACGCCGTGAGCTCGCCCGCGCCCGTCGACTTCTACTTCGAGTTCTCGTCCCCGTACGGCTACATCGCGAGCCAGCTCGCGGACGGGTTCGAGCGCAGCATCGGCCGTCCGCTCGCGTGGCGGCCGATCCTGCTGGGACCGGTGTTCAAGATGACGGGCAGCGCGCCGCTGGTGAGCATCCCGCTCAAGGGCGATTACTCGAGGCGGGACTTCGGACGCACGGCGAAGATGCACGGGGTGCCGTTCCGCGCCCCGGATGTCTTTCCGATCAACACCGTCGCAGCCGCGCGCGCGTTCTACTGGGTGCACGACCAGGAGCCGGCGAAGGCGCGCGAGCTCGCGAAGGCGCTCTACCGTGCCTACTTCACGGACAATCGCGACATCACGCCGGCAGCGACCGTCGTGGAAATCGCGCGCTCCGTCGGGCTCGATGGCGTCGCGCTTGCGACCGCACTCGAGGACCCCGCACTGAAGGAGCGCACGAAGCGCGAGGTCGATGCGGCCATCGCCCAGGGCGTCTTCGGCTCGCCCTTCTTCGTGATCGACGGCGAGCCCTTCTGGGGCGTGGACCGCATGCCGATGGCGGAACGATGGGTGAAGACCGGCGGATGGTGACGCGCCCCGCGCCCGCGAAAAAGCCGCTCCTCGGGGCGGCTTTTTTCGTTCTGTTCCTGTGCTTCGCGCTCAACATGCTCGGGCGCGGCGTGGCGGATTCGTACATCGTCTTCCTGCTGCCGCTGTCGGCCGAGTTCGGCTGGTCGCGGGCGCAGGTCTCGAGCGTGTACTCGGTGTATCTCGTGGTGACCGGGCTCGCGGGACCCATGACCGGCGTGCTCTTCGACCGCTGGGGTCCACGCGTGGTGTACCCGCTGGGCGTGCTGAGCCTCGGCGTGGGCTGCTTCCTCGCCGCCCGGCTCTCGCAGCTGTGGCAGTTCTACCTCTGCGTCGGCGTCCTCGGCGGTATCGCGGTCTCCGCGCTCGGCATGATCCCCGCCTCCAGCCTCATCCGGCGCTGGTACCGCGGCAACGTGACGACGGCGATCGCCATCGCATACGCCGGCATGGGCAGCGGCGCGCTGGTGATGGCGCCCCTGGCACAGCATCTCATCGCCTCCCAGGGATGGCGGGAGACGTGGCGCTGGATGGGGATGGTGCTGCTCGCGCTATTGCCGCTGGTGGCGCTGCTGCCGTGGAAGCGGCTCGCCGCCGGCCACCCCGACATCGTGGCGCGTCCGGCGGGCCATGCGACGGCGCCTGCGAAGCCGCGGCGGTGGGCCGGCGTGCTGCGCTCGCGCGAGTACTGGGCACTGGTGCAGGTCTTCTTCTTCACCGCGGTCGCGATGCACAACGTGATCGTGCAGATCGTGGCGTACCTGGTGGACGTGGGATTCCGGCCGCTGGAGGCGGCGACGGCGTTCGGCATGCAGGGGCTGCTGTCCGTCGTCGGCATGATCAGCGCCGGCTGGCTCTCGGACCGTATCGGCTACCGGGCAACGGCCACCACGAGCTTCGCGTTCACGTTCACGGGCGTGGTACTCCTCGCGATGCTGGCGCTCGTGCCGGTGCACGCGCCGCTCTACGGGTTCGTGGTCGTCTTCGGGCTTTCGCAGGGCGCGCGCGGGCCCATCGTCTCGAGCCTCGCCTCGAGGATCTTCCACGGCCCCGGCTTCGCGACCATTTTCGGCACGATCTTCA
>DATLUU010000601.1:0-2997 GCA_035577885.1 Verrucomicrobiia bacterium | reverse complement strand
AACGACATCTACGCGCTCCAGGTCCTGCAGGCGGGCACGCTCGGCGTGCCGGGTCCGCCCGAGCCGGCCGGTGTCGCGTTCGCGCGACCGAGCCCGAACCCTGCACGCGGCGCCGTCAGCCTGCGATACACGCTGCCGCGCGATGCGACGGCATCACTGGCGATCTTCGATGTGGGCGGACGCCGCGTGCGCCTGCTCAGCTCCGGCACCCAGACCGCGGGCGAGCACGTGATCGCGTGGGACCTGCGCGACGACGCTGGGCGCAGGGTCGGCGGTGGGCTGTACTTCGCGCGCTTCGAGGCGGAAGGGCGTCGGCTCGCGCAGAAGATCATGGCGCTCAAGTAGCAGCACTCGACCGGGGCCATCCTCAGATGGGGGCTCGATGCCGGGATGGTCGCGCCGCCGAACGGCGCCCCCGCCGGCCCTTCTGGCTGCCCGTGGCCCAGTCAAGCCCTGCTCAAGCGCCACGCCGCAGACTCCGAGACGGCTGAAGTGGAGGTCGCCGGTTACGAACCTCTTCGGCCGCGACCGCCCCTTCATCACCTCGCGGAGGCGCGTCATGTTTGCCGGACGAATTCCGATTCTCCTCACCGTCCTGGCCCTGACTCTCGGGTGGTGGGTCGGAGCGGCCACCGTGGCCCGGGCCGACAGCATCTCCTACAGCGGCCGTGCCTACGGCGCCCAGGTCGTACTCGTCAATCCGGCGCCCAACGTCCTGCTCTTCTCCGACACGGGCCCGCTGCCGCCGAGCGGCGGCACGCTGTCCGCGACGCTGCTCACGATCCTGCTCGGGACGACGCTGTCGTCACACACGATCACCGCCAGCACCAGCGGCGTCTCCGGTGTGGCAAGCAGCTCGGCGCACCAGGAGACGATGGTCGCCTTCCAGGGACAGCCGGCCCAGCTCACCGCCGATGTCGTCGAGGCGCACTCGCAGGCGACGTGCGGTGGGATCTCGGGCTCCAGCGTCGTCACCAACCTCACGTTCGGCGGCAACGCCGTCGTGGTGACCGGAGCGCCCAACCAGACCGTGTCGATCCCCGCGATCGCGACGCTCGTCATCAACGAGCAGATCGTCGCGCCCGGAGCGCTGGACATCACCGTCAACGCGTTGCACCTGACACTCGGAACCGGCGAGCAGGTGATCCTGTCGAGCGCTCACAGCGACATCAACTGCGCCACGCCGGCGCGCTCCACGACGTGGTCGAGGATCAAGCAGATCTATCGTTGAGACGGAGGTCCCGGGAGGTTGAAACACCGCCCCCGGTTCGAGCCTCGCGCGGCCGGTGACGCCGCCCCGTCCAGCGTTGCAGCAAGCGGGGCGGCGAGCGCCGGCGTCGAGTGTTCTAGTTCCAGTTGTCGACCTGCCATGCGCGTCGAGACCGGGACGGCGCGTTGCGGGCTGAGCGATCCCGGGACCGCAGGCTACCGGCTCATTGAAAGTGAGACTCGGCCGGTCGTGTGCTCGAGCTGGTCGCCGTAGAGCCGCTGAGTGACCGGCACCTGGATCGCTCCTTCCAGCCCCATGCCGGGGCCGATCGACCAACGGATGCCGGGCACGGCATAAGTCACGAGGCCGCCCGTGTTCTCCCCGACGCTGCCGTCCTCGAGGCGGTCGCGCTCGGCCCAGCGCCCATTGACCTGGGCGATCACCTGCACACCGTTCCAGGCGTGTGACGTGAACCCGGCGTTATAGAGCACCGCCCTGCCGTAGCGGTATCCGTGGGCACTGGTTCCACTGATCCGGCTGAGCACGCTCCCATCCCAGGTCCCGCGGCCACCGCTGACCGCGAGGTTGAGCCCCGTCGTGCCCGACCAGGCTCCGATGCCCGGTTGCAAGTGGATATCGAGCCGTTCGCCACTCGCGTCGCGCAGGTCGTTCGAGCCGGATGGCGCCGTCGCTCCGAGCACGAGACCGAGGGTCATGGCGTGTCGGGAGGCGGTGCGCGCGACTCCCATGAGCAACGTGAGCTCCGCATCGCCCACGCCACGCGATGTCTGGGTGTTCGGCGGCGCCGGCCCGACGACGTCGGTGACCTGTTTGAAGTTGTAGGGCAGCCGCCCGAGCACGGCGAGTCGGTTCAGAGGCCGCCACATGACGAATCCCGCCACCCGGTGCTCGCGCTCCCGTTCCACGCCAGGGCCCTCGTCGAGTGCGCTGGTCTTGGACAGGTAACGCTCCTCGATGCCGTAGGTGAACTGCATCGGCACCACCCCTCCCAGCACACTGGCCGGGAAGGGCGTACCGCACATGCACTGGCTGCAGGCCTGCGCTCGGTCGAAGAGGCCCGCCGCGGACAGCGACCAGCACACGACGATGAGCCTGATCCACCTGGAGCGCCATCCGAGTTCCTGCCCACCGGGCACGTTCATGAGCCACCTCTGGGTTAGGGCCGAGTTGCTCGCTTCACCAGCCCTGACCTGGTGGCGGATCAACTTATTCCCGGGATGGGGAAGTTGCGCGATCGGGGAATAACTCGCCCGACCAGTGAGTCGTCACGAGAGCAGAAGCCCTGCGTTCAGATCACCCAGAGACATCCCGAGGTCGACCATGCGATCGAGTTGCAGCGCCAAGTCAGGAGCGATGGTCGAGCGCAACGGGGGCCCCTACCCGCTCGCGCGCGGGGATGCCGTCGCGTTGCTTCCGAAGGTGCGTGCGCGCTCGAGCGGCGCGATCCGGGCCGTGCTCCTCATGCTGCTCTACCCGCTGCTGATCCTCGCCCCGCTGGCGACCGCCGCGGCCTTGAACCCGACGTCGGATCACTCCCGCACGGAGGAGGTGGGCATCGGCTGCGCCGCGGTCGGCCTCGCGATCCTGGCGCTCCAATTCGTGATCACCGCGCGTTTGCGCTGGGTGGAGGCGCCGTTCGGCCTCGACGTGCTGCTCGTTTTCCACCGGGTGATGGCGCTGGTCGCCACTGCGGCGCTCCTCGTGCACCCGGTGCTCGTCACGTGGGGCGAGCAATGGCCGTTGCTCACGCGTCTGCGCGTGCCCTG
>DATLUU010000600.1:0-2446 GCA_035577885.1 Verrucomicrobiia bacterium | reverse complement strand
GCGGCGAGCCGCCGCGGCTCGTGCTCTACGGCAAGCTCACGCCACGCGGCGACGAGCAGCACTACGGCGACACGCTCACCCAGCTCCGCGCCTACTTCGAGGCCCGGCCCGACGCGCAGCGCATCCACATCCCGCGCTCGTACGGGTGGCGGCCCGAGCTGGGGCTGGCGCTCATGGCGGAAATGCCCGGGGAGGCGAAAGTGGGCACGGCGCTGCGCGCGCGGTTGAAGGCGAAGCCGCCTGGCGATGGGCCGACGCTCGAGGACATGCTCTCGCGCTGCGTCCGGGTCGCGGCCGCGCTCCACGGCTCCGGGCTAAAGCTCGGACAGGCGCGCACGCTCGAACAGCGGCTCGCGGATCTTCGGAACGAAGTCGAGATCACGCGCGTCTTCTCGCCCGAGTTCGCGGATCTCGCCGCCGGTTGGCTCGCCAGCGTCACCGAGCACGCGCAGCGCATCGAGGCGGTGCCGTTCTGCTTATGCCACGGGGACTTCAAGTACGCGCAGGTGTTCTTCGACGGCGATCAAGTCGGCCTGGTCGACCTCGACAACGTCTGCCAGGCGGAGCCCGCGCTCGACCTCGGGCAGTTCTTCGCCTACCTGCGCACGCAGGCGCGGAAGAACCCGCGCGCCGAGTCGGTGTCGCCGAAGCTGGAAGACGAGCTGTGCGCGCGCTTCTTCGACGAGTACGTGGCCGCGATGGGGCTGGCCGAGGAGGACGCCCGGCGCTTGCTCGCGCGCACCACGCTCCACGAGGTCGCGAGCCTGCTCCGCGTCGCGCTCCACAGCTCGCAGAAGTTCAAGCAGGCGCGCCTCGACAGCGCCAGCGCGCTGGTCGAGGAGCGATTGGGCACGTTGAGCTGAGACGTGACCGCGCGAGGCCGCTCGCAGGCGCAGGCCGACCCGCGTGAGCGCTCCCGGCAATCACCGGCGGACCCCGAGTCGGACCGTGTCCCGCGGCTGGTGAGCGTCGCCGTCCTCGCCGCGATCCTCGTCGCCGCGGCCCTCATCCGGCTGCGGCTGGCGAACCTGCCGCTGGAGCGAGACGAGGGCGAGTACGCCTACGCGGGACAGCTTATGTTGCAAGGGGTTCCGCCCTACCAGCTCGCCTACAACATGAAGTTCCCGGGCACCTACGGCGCCTACGCGGCCATCATGGCGGTGTTCGGGCAGACGGCCTGGGGCATCCACGTCGGGCTCCTGATCGTCAACGCGGCGACCACGTGGCTCCTCTACCGGCTCGCGCGCCGCCTCGCCGGCGAGCGAGCGGCACTGGTCGCGGCGGCGGCGTTCGCCGTGCTCTCGCTCGATCGCTGGATCATGGGTGTGTTCGCACACGCGACCCAGTTCGTGATCCTCGCCGTGGTCGCGGGCCTGCTCCTCCTCGAGCGCGCCTCGGCCTCCAGGCGGCTCGGGTTCTTGGTCGCCGCAGGGGTACTGCTCGGGCTTGCGGTGCTCATGAAGCAGCACGCGGTGGCGTTCGTGGCGTTCGCGCTCGCGATCCTCCTCTGGCGCGATCTCGAGATCGACCGCACGCCGCTCGGCGCCGCGCTGCGGCGTTCCGGAGCGCTCGCCCTTGGCGCCGCCGCGCCGTTGGCGATCGTGTGCGCCCTGCTCGTGGCTCAGGGGTTGTTCGGCCGCTTCTGGCTCTGGACCGTGCGCTACGCGGGCGCGTACGTGTCCGAGGTGCCGTGGAGTGGTGCGCTGCCGGCGCTCGTGGCCGGAATCCACTCGGTCACGATCGCGACCTGGGCGCTGTGGCTCGTCGCGGGGATCGGGCTCGCCGGAATGTGGCTCGCGCCGTGGCGGCGTGAGACTCGCGTCTACGTGCTCGGCTTCCTGCTCGCGGCGTTCGTCACCGTCTGCCCCGGGTTCTATTTCCGCGCGCATTACTTCATCGCCATGTTGCCCGCGGTCGCACTGCTCGTGGGCGTCGCCATCGTGTCGCTCGAGCGGCGGGCCGCGAAAGCCCTGGGCCCCGCCGCCGCCGCCGCCGCCGCGGTCGCGGCCTTCCTCGCCGCCATCCTCTCCTACGTCGCCACCGAGCACGGCTACCTGTTCACGATGAGCCCCGACGACGTGAGCCGCGAGCGCTACGGCCGCAACCTGTTCGTCGAGGCGCCCGCGATCGGGCGCTTCATCCAGGCGCGCACCGCGGCGGGCGACCAGGTTGCCGTCATCGGCTCGGAGCCCGAGATCTATTTCTACGCGAACCGGCGCTCGGCCACCGGCTATATCTATATGTATCCGCTGATGGAGCCGCAGCCGTTCGCCGCGCGCATGCAGGACGAGCTGATCCGCGAAGTCGAGGCCGCGCATCCGGCGATGATCGTGTTCGTCGCGTCGCGCACATCATGGGCACCGCGCCCCGGATCCGATCGCCGCGTCCTCGAGTGGGCGGACCGCTACCTAAAGCAGTGTTACGACGTCGTCGGCGTCACCGAACG
>DATLUU010000599.1:0-2893 GCA_035577885.1 Verrucomicrobiia bacterium | reverse complement strand
CGCAGCATCTTCGAGGGCTTCGAGGTGAAGGGGAAGGTGGAGCGCACGATCGTCGGCGGCCGTGTCGCGTTCGAGAACGGGAAGTTGATGGCCGAGAAGGGCAGCGGCCGTTTCATCGCGCGGAAGCCCACCCACTTCGCGCGCCAGCCGGAGGTGAAGGCGTGAGCGTGCTCCCCGATGGCCGCCTGGAGTCGAAGCTCGTCGACCTGAAGCCGCTCTACACCGATGGTGAGGCGATCGCGGAGGCGAATCGCTGTCTCTACTGCCAGGACGCGCCGTGCATCGCCGCGTGCCCGACCGGCATCGACATCCCCACGTTCATCCGCAAGATCGGCACCGAGAACGTACGCGGCTCGGCGCGGACGATCCTGAGCGCGAACATCCTCGGCTACTCGTGCGCCCGCGTGTGCCCGGTGGAGGTGCTGTGCGCCGGCGCGTGCGTGTACAACGCCTGGGAGCGCACGCCCATCGCCATCGGCCGGCTGCAGCGCTACGCGACCGAGAAGATCATGTCTGCGGGCGCGGCCACGGCGCTGCTGCCGAAGGCCCCCGCGAACGGCAAGAAGGTCGCGTGCGTCGGCTCCGGCCCCGCGTCGCTCGCGTGCGCCGGCTACCTGGCGCTCGAGGGCTGCAGCGTCACCGTGTACGAGAAGCGTGCCGTGGCCGGCGGGCTCAACTCCACCGGCGTTGCGCCCTACAAGATGCACGTGCCGGGAGCGCTCGCCGAGGTGGACTTCATCCGCTCGCTCGGCGTCACCATCCAGACCGGCGTCGAGGTCGGGAAGGACATCACGCCGGAACAGCTGCTCAAGGATCACGACGCCGTGTTCCTGGGCTGCGGCCTGGGCGCGGACTCGCTGCTCGACGTCCCCGGCGCCCACGGGCCTGGCGTCACCGGGGCCGTGTCGTGGATCGAGAGGATGAAGCTGGAGCCGAAGTTCGCGCTCTCGGGCGTCACGCACGCGGTGGTGATCGGTGGCGGCAACACCGCGATCGACGCCGCGCGCGAGCTGGCGCGGCTCGGCGTGCCCGACGTGGCGCTGCTCTACCGCCGCTCCGAGGCGGACATGAGCGGCTACAAGCACGAGCTGCACCACGCGCGCGAGGAGGGCGTGCGGCTGATCGAGCGCGCCACGCCGGAGTCGTTCGTGCGCGACGGCGGCGCCTTGAAGGCCATCCGCCTCGCCGACAGCCGCGAGTTCCCGTGCGAGCTGGCGATCCTCGCGATCGGCCAGGGCTCGATGGCGACGCTCGCCACGTCGTTCCCCGGCGTGAAGACCGACGCCAAGGGCCGCGTGCAGTCCGAGGACGGCTCCGGCCTCACCGGCAATCCCAGGCTCTGGGTCGGGGGCGACGCCACCGGCGGCGAGCTGGTGGTGACCGCGGTGCAGGACGGCAAGCGCGCGGCGCGGTCCATCGTGCGCGCGCTCGGCATCGAGGAGCGCAGCGACGCGGCGATGAGGGCGGGACACGCGTAGCGGATCGACCGCGACCAGCCGGAGGCCTCCCGTGATCAACCGCATCAGCAGCTGGGTGGTCCACATCCTGTCGCTGTTCGCGATGTGCCTCGTGGTGGGTGCCACCGCGCTCACGAAGATCGGCAAGCTCCACCCGTCGCGGGACGAGGGCACGGCGGCGCACCTGTTCCAGATCGCCGTCGCGCTGCTGTTGCCCGCGGGCCTCGTCTTCCTGCTCAGCGCGGACTGGAGAAAGCCGGCCCGGGTGGCGTTGCGGCTCGTGGCGCCCGCGATCGCGCTGGCCATCGCGTTCTCGACGCTCTATTACATGGAGCACGTCTTCCGCTAGCGGCTTCGACGCGCGCACCGGCTCGAGTACAGAACCGATCGGGGCGCGAGAGTCTATCGCAAGAGATGCGCCGCAACGAAGATCGAGCGGACTACCGGTAGTGAGCCTTCAGTGTGGCCCAGTTCGTCCGGCGTGTGGCCACGGGGGTCGGCGGCGTGAAGCCGTGACACGAGGTGACGCTGTATCCCTCCGGCAGGCCCTCGAAGCGAAGCTGTGTCGTGAACGAGGTGAAGCTGCACCCGGACCGGGCGGCGACGGCGAAACTGAGCAAGAACGGCTCTCCCGGCAGGTGCAGGAGCGGCAGCCGAAGGTCCTCACCGATCTGGGCCGGCGTGACGCAGGGCTGGACCGGCCAGTTCCTGGACACGCCGGGAGCCGTCTCCTGGATCGAGCACGACGCGTACGACGTGCGGCAGACCAGTCCGATCGTGGGCATGTCGAACCAGTAGGCATCAGCCCTGCCCTCGGCGTGGAGCACTGCGGTGACCGCGACCGGCGTGGCGGAGGGCGGTCCGATGATCCGGTACTCGTCCGCGAACGTGGCCCCGAGATCGCCGAAGAACCCGATCTCGGTCGGGCAGTAACCGCTCGCCGTCGCACTGATGGAGCCTAAGACCAGGTCGATGTGAAGATGAGCGGCATCACCGAGCGCGCCTGGTTGCACCGCGTCCAGCACCGCGCCCGTGAACGTCGTCATCGGACCATAGCTGGGGCCCCACTGTCCGGAGGGGCACTGCGCGCGGGTGGGCGATCCGATCGTGAGCCCGACGCAGAGCGCCGAGACGATGGTCCATGACGGACGCATAGAATGCCTCCTGCCGCGGCTGGTCCCAAGGCTGATGCTCGCACTCCAGTACCACGCTTGCAACGGGAATCGGGCGCGCGATCTCGGCCCGCCCATGTCCGGCGTGTCCGGCGTGGGGCCGGTGGGGAACGACACACTGGTCGCGCTCACGAGCTCGTCGCGCCGGCCGAACTCGATCGACGCGCACACCATCGTACCGACGGGCCGGGGCTCCGGCGTCAGTGTGAATCCCCTATCGCGCGGGAATTGCCCGTGGCACCATCCGCGACCTCCAACCCCCGC
>DATLUU010000598.1:0-2711 GCA_035577885.1 Verrucomicrobiia bacterium | reverse complement strand
GCCGGTCCGGAATGCTCCCCGGAGGGCTCGCGGGCTGTACCGCCGGTGGGGGCTTCCACCCCGCCCCGAAGGAAAAGCGGCGGAAAGTGTAAGGTGCCACGCGCGATAGCGTCAAAATGGACGCCGGATGCGCGCCGGTATCCTCGGGCCTTGTCCCGAGGGCGGCATTCGCGGTCCAATAGGAGCCTCAGCCACCCCCCGGCCCGGCCGCGGGCCCCAACCGGAGTACCCCGATGCGGCGCCCCCTCGCGCTCCTCGTCGTCGCGCTCGCCTGCGCAGCCCTGGTCTCGGCCCTCGCCCCCGGCCGAGGCGTCACCCGCACGCAGGCCGCGAACGACTTCGTCCACTTCGAGAGCGGCCAGGTGCACCCGCTGGCGATGACGCCCGACGGCAGGCGACTGCTCGCCGTCAACACGGCGGACGACCAGCTCGCGGTGTTCAACGTCACCGGCGGCGCGCCGGTGCTCGTCGCCGAGATCCCGGTGGGGCTCGAGCCGGTCTCGGTCGCGGTGCGAAACGATGGCGAAGCGTGGGTGGTGAACCAGCTCTCGGACGACGTCAGCATCGTCAACCTCGCGACGGCGAACGTGCGCGCCACGCTGCACGTGGGCGACGAGCCCGCCGACGTGGTGTTCGCCGGCAGCCCGGCGCGCGCCTGGGTGAGCGTGTCCGGCGAGGACGCGCTCAAGGTGTACGACCCCGGAAACCTCGGCACCGCGGCACTAGTGGTCGCGATCCCGGCGCGCAAGCCACGCTCGCTCTCGGTGTCGCCGGACGGTGCCAGCGTCTATGCCGCGGTGTTCAACAGCAGCCACGGCGCCACGGTCCTCTCCGAGGCGGAGGCCGGTGACTCGCTGCCGCCGCCCGACCCGCCCATGCGGACGGGATTGCCCGCCGCACCGAAAGTCGGCCTGCTCGCCCAATACACGAGCGGCCACTGGCGCGACCTCTCCGGCAAGCTCTGGGATTCGAAGATCCCCTACACCGTGCCGCTCGTGGAGCTGGTGAAGGTGGACGCCGCCACGCGCACGATCGCCCAGGTGCGCGGCGACATGGCCACGATCCTGATGGGCACCGCCGTCGACCCGATCACCGGCGCGTGCGCGGTGACCGGCACCTACGGGAAGATCGAGCTGCGCTTCGAGCCCAACGTCCGTGGTCGCATCACCGAGTCGCGCGTGGCGCTCGTGCCCGCGGCCGGCCCCACGACCGTGGTCGGCCTGAACCCGCACATCAACTACACCGTCCCCACCGGCCCGCAGGCGGAGCGCGACTCGTCGCTCGCCATGCCCACCGGCGTGGCGTGGTCGCCCGACGGCCAGCGCCTCTACGTGAGCGCGATGGGCTCGGCGAAGCTCGGCGTGGTGAGCGCGGCGGGCGCCGTGCTCGCGCGCGTGCCCACGGTGGCGGGTCCGACCGGCGTGGTCGTGGACGGCGCGCGCGCGCGCGTCTACGTGCTCGGGCGCTTCCGCAACCAGCTGCAGACGCTGTCGGCAGCCACGCTCCACAGCGTCGCGATCACGTCGATCGGCTTCGATCCCACACCCGACGACATCGTGAACGGGCGGAAGTTCTTCTACGGCGGGTTCACGTCGGGGCACGGCGACCAGGCGTGCGCGAGCTGCCACCTCTTCGGCGACATGGACAACCTGGTGTGGGACCTGGGCGATCCCACCGGCGACATGGCGCCGGTGCCGCCGGGCATGCTCGACCCACTGCTGGCACCGATGCACCCGATGAAGGGCCCGATGGCGACCCAGAGCCTGCGCGGGCTCGCGAACACCGGCGTGCTCCACTGGCGCGGCGACCGCGCCGACTTCATGGCGTTCAAGCCGGCGACGCAGAGCCTGCTCGGCCTCTCGAGCCCGATCCCCGACAGCGAGATGGTGGCGATGTCGCAGTTCGTGCTGCCGCTCAGGTACCCGCCGAACCCGAACCAATACCTCGACCGCACGTTCCGCGACGCTCCGCCCGGGAGCGCGAGCGCCGAGCGCGGCCGCCAGTTCTTCGCCAACACGCCGGTGGACGCCGGGCGCACGTGCTCGTTCTGCCACTCGGTCGCGATCGGCACCAACGGCCAGTCGATCGACAAGTTCGCGCTGCAGGAAGCGCAGGACATGAAGGTGCCGCAGCTGCGGAACCTCTACCAGAAGACGGGCTTCACCGACGCGACCGGCGCGGTGAACAAGCGCGGGTTCGGGTTCACGCACAACGGCGCCACCGACAACCTCTTCGACTTCCTGCACTTCCCCGGCTTCAACTTCGCCGCGGGCACGGACGGCGACAATCAGCGCCGCGACGTGGAGGCGTACCTGTTGTCGTTCGATACCGGACTGGCTCCAGCGGTCGGCTCAGAAGTCACGTTCGACGGCGGCTCCGGCGACGCCGCGCGCGTGGCGCGCATGGACACCCTGGTGGCGCGCGCGACGGCCGGCGACTGCGACCTGGTCGCGCGCGGACGCGTCGACGGCGCACGGCGCCAGTGGCTGTTTTCCGCGAGCGCCTGGCACGCCGACCGCACCGGCGTCGCCGACCTGTCGAGCCCCGCGCTGCGCGCGCTCGCCGGTCCCGGCTCCGAGCTCACGGTGATGGGTGTGCCGCTCGGGAGCGGCACGCGCATGGCGATCGACCGCGACCGCGACGGCTTCCCGAACGGCGACGAGCTGGCGGCGGGGAGCAACCCGGGCGATCCGGCGTCCGTGCCGGCGACC
>DATLUU010000597.1:0-8162 GCA_035577885.1 Verrucomicrobiia bacterium | reverse complement strand
CCCGGCGCCGTCCGGCGGCCGCGCGAGCGGCTGGACCGGGTCCGGCGGCGGGAAGCGGGGGTGTCCCGAGCGCTCCGCCTGGGTAAAAGTAGGGTCGGGGATTATGGGGCATCGGGCGGCGGGTGTCCATTTGCCGCGCCTCCCATGACCTTCGGAGCGGCGTTTCGAGCAGCTGAATCGCGACCCGGAACCCTAGGGTCGCTCCGTGACCGGCTTCTCGCCGGGACCCGGGAGCGTCGGCCAGGCGCCGCCGTCGGCCTCGGCCGTGAGCAGCTCGTCGACGTCGTGGTAGCGGTACACGGTCGGAGCGCGGTCGGCGAACAGGCCGCCGGTGTCGGCCGTGGGCCCGTACGTCGAGTAGAGGGGCCGCCCCAGGAGCCGCAGCAGCACGGTCAGCTGGCCGCGATGGTGTGCGCTGTGCGCGATCCGGCGCAGGAACACCCAGGCGCGGGATCTTTCCGCATCGAAGAAGTTCGTGTTCCCTTGCCACCACTCCGCGGACATTCCTGCCAGGCGCGCCTGGCGCTGGGCCGAGGCGGTCGCGTAGTGGCGCATGAAGCCGAGCCGGCTTTCGTCCGCGGGCAGTGTCGGGAGTGCCAGCTCGATGCCGAGCATCGTGCGCATCCACGTGTCTTCCGAGACGCACTGGTGGACCATGTGCTCGAGCGGCGTGCGCGCGCGCTCCGCGCAACGGAAGCGCAGGTCGTCATCGCGGAACGAAGACCACGTCGCGAGCGTCTTCAGCCGCTCGGTGTCGTAGGTGTCGACGAAGAACCGCCACGGGCCGGAATCGGGCATGGCTCCCTCCCGCGCCCACCGCGCGCAGAGTCCTACGAGTTCATCTGCTCCAGGAACTTCTTGTTCGTCTTGGTGTCGCTCATCTTGGCGACCAGGAATTCCATCGCCTCGATCGGGTTCAGCTCGGTGAGGAACTTGCGCAGGATCCACACCTTCGACAGCACATCGCCGGGGAGCAGCAGCTCCTCCTTGCGCGTGCCCGATCGGTTGATGTCGATGGCGGGGAAGATGCGCTTGTCGGCGATCTTGCGCTCCAGCACCAGCTCGGAGTTCCCGGTGCCCTTGAACTCCTCGAAGATGACCTCGTCCATGCGCGAGCCGGTCTCGATCAGCGCCGTGGCGATGATCGTCAGCGAGCCGCCGCCGTCGATGTTGCGCGCGCTGCCGAAGAAGCGCTTTGGCCGCTGCAGCGCGTTCGCGTCCACGCCGCCGGAGAGGATCTTGCCGGAGTGCGGCACCACGGCGTTGTGCGCGCGCGCGAGCCGGGTGATCGAATCGAGAAGGATCACCACGTCGCGCCCGTGCTCCACCAACCGCTTCGCCTTCTCGATCACCATCTCCGCCACCTGCACGTGGCGCTCGGCGGGCTCATCGAACGTGCTCGAGATGACTTCGCCGTTCACCGAGCGCGCCATGTCGGTGACCTCCTCGGGACGCTCGTCGATCAGCAGCACGATGAGCATGACCTCCGGGTGGTTCTCGGCGATCGCGTTCGCGAGCTTCGCCAGCAGCACGGTCTTGCCGGCCTTGGGCGGCGAGGTGATGAGCGCGCGCTGGCCCTTCCCGATCGGCGAGACGAGGTCGATGATGCGCGTCTCCAGGCAGCGGTCGCGCGTCTCCAGGTTCAGCTTCTCGACCGGGTAGAACGGCGTCAGGTTGTCGAACAGGATCTTGCCCTTCGCGGTCTCGGGGCTCTCCAGGTTGATCGCCTCGACGCGCAGCAGCGCGAAGTAGCGCTCGCCTTCCTTCGGCGGCCGCACCTGGCCGCTCACGGTGTCGCCGGTGTGCAGGTCGAAACGCTTGATCTGCGACGGCGACACGTAGATGTCGTCGGGCCCGGGCAGGTAGTTGTAGGTCGGCGAGCGCAGGAAGCCGTAGCCCTCGGGAAGGATCTCGAGCACGCCCTCGGCGAAGATCAGTCCGCTCTTCTCGGTCTGCGCCTCGAGCACCTTGAAGATGAGCTCCTGCTTGCGGAGCCCGCTGGTGCCCTGGATCTCGAGCTCGGTGGCGAGCGACAGCAGCTCGGCCATCGTCTTCGTCTTCAGCCGCTGGAGATCCAGTGTCTCGGCGACCTCGACGGTCGCGGCTGGGGTCTCGATGATCTCGTCCATGGTGGCGGGCGCCTGTGAGCGGGGGCGGATGGGGTGCGGGCGGGAGCGACCGAAATGCGGTGCGTCCGGAGAGGGGATACCGGACGGTGCGGCGGGGCTTCTGTGCGGAGAAGGGCGGGCCGGCCCTGTGGCTGGGCGTGCGGAGCGTCGATGTGCGCGAGGGTCCGGGACGGACGGCGCTCAGCGACCCGTCGAATTTAGGTGCGCTTTCAGGAGGGTGTCAAGCACTCGAAAGCGTGCCAATACGATTTGTGACATGCGTTCTCGCCGCGTCAAGTGCGGCCGAACCGCGTTTCCTGACAGCGCGCTCGGCGCCGCGCCGAGAGCCCGGGGCGCGCCCGCGTCAGTGGCCGTTCCGCTCCAGCATGAGCCGGACGGCGACCATCGCCGGGTCGGAGGTGCACCAGTCGGGCAGCCGCTCGGGCGCCACGAGCGCGCTCACCGTGTCGCGCTTGCCGTCCACGTGCACGGGTGCCAGGACCAGCGAGTCGAGCCCGAGCAGCACCTGCTCGGGTCCGCGGACGCGCACGCGTGTCGGATCGACGAGCGCGACCCCCACCCAGTGGTAGCCGGGCGCGGGCTGGCCGGTGACGCGCGGCACCACGCGGATGTCGCGATGCACCTTGCGGTCGATGTCCAGCGTCACCACGCGCGGGCCGACCAGGTTCTCCACGGTGATGCCGCCCTCGGTCGGCAGCGGCAGGTCGGAGGGCGCGAGCGCGCGATCGAGCCGGCCGCGGCGCGCGCCGGCGAGCGACAGCTTCACGCGCGGCTCCTTCACGCGCATGAAGATCAGTTGCTTGCCCGTGCCCTTCAACTCGGCCTGCACCACCGACGGCGCCGGTCCCGAGAGGCTCAACGAGTCGTCGAGCTCGGTGTACTCGATCGGGAACGACACCAGCATGGTCGTGGGCCGGTCGGTGTAGACGTTCAGGTACACGAGCAGCGCGAGCAGGAGCGCGGTGAACTTGAGACCCAGGTTGTCGAACAGCCAGCCGCGGAGCACGCTCATGGGGTGGTGAGCATACAACAGGCTCGGCTCGGGACCGCCCCGGCGCGCCGCTCGTCACTCGGCATCGGTGTCGCCGTCATCTCCCTCACCCGGCGTACGCAGCCCGTGCTTCTCCATGCGTGAATAGAGCGTGCGACGCGTGAGCCCGAGGAGTCGTGCGGCGGCGCTCTTGTTCCCCGCCGCACGTTCAAGCGCCTGTAAAATCAGCTCCTTCTCCAGCGCTTCGAGCGACAGGCCCTCGGGCGGGATCCGTGGCACCCACGAGTGCTCGGAGTTCGGGGTACTCGCGGCGAACGACAGGTGGGCCGGGGTCACGTCGTCGGCGCCGGCGAGGATCAACGCACGCTCGATGGTGTGCTCCAGCTCGCGCACGTTGCCCGGGAACGCGTAGCCCTCGAGCGCACGCAGCGCGGCCGGCGTGAGCTTGTCCGGCGGAGCGCCCTGACGCCGCAGCACGTGCTCGACGAGCCGCGGCACGTCCCCGGGTCGCTCGCGCAGCGGCGGCAGCACGATCGGGAACACGTTCAATCGGAAGAACAGATCCTCGCGGAACGTGCGCGCCTTGACCATGTCCTCGAGCGCACGGTTCGTGGCGGTGATGATGCGTGCGTCCACGGTGAGCGGCCGGTTCCCGCCCACGCGCGTGAACGTCTTCTCCTCGATGGCCTGGAGCAGCTTCACTTGCAGCGCCAGCGGCATCTCGCCGATCTCGTCCAGGAACAGCGTGCCGCCGTGCGCGTCCTCGAAACGCCCCGCCTTCTGGCGCACGGCGCCGGTGAAGGCGCCTTTCTCATGACCAAAGAGTTCCGATTCGAGAAGGGCCTCGGGGAGGGCGCCGCAGTTCACCTTGACCCACGGTCCGCCGGCGCGCTTCGAGAGCGAGTGGATCGTGTGCGCGAACAGGTCCTTCCCGGTGCCGCTCTCGCCGCGCAGCAGCACCGTGCTGTCGGTGGCCGCCACCTTGCGCGCCAACTCCAGCGCCGCGCGCGTCGCCGGCGAGTCGCCGACCACGGGCAGGGCGTCCCGCCGCAGCGACTCCACGGTGGCGGCGAGCGCACGGTTCGAGCTCTGCAGCTCGCGCTTCTCCGCCGCGTCGCGCAGCACGCGCGCGATGACGTCGACGTAGTCGCCCTCCTTCTCGACGTAGTCCTGGGCGCCGAGCTTGAGCGCCTCGCGCGCGGTCCCGAGCCCGGCGAACGCGGTCATCATCACCACCGTGGTCGCGGGCCAGCGCCGCCGCACCTCGGCGAGGAGCGCCAGCCCATCGGGCGGCTTCATGCGCAGGTCGGTGACGACGGCGTCGAACGCGGTCTTTTCGAGCCGCTCCAGTGCGGCCGCCCCGCCAGCCACGTGCGCGGTGGTGAAGCCCGCATCGCGCAGCTCAGCGGCCACGAGCTCGGCGTTCTTGACCTCGTCGTCCACCACCAGCACGTTCACGCTCGGGATCCCTCCCCCTGGGTGGCCGTCGACGACTAGCGCTTACAGCTCTCCGCGACCTCGTTGACCGAAACGTATGCCGACCAGGGGCCGCCATCGACGCGGATACGGACCGTTCCCGTGGGCCCCAGGTTCGTGACCCGGATGCAGTGGAACCCACCGATGATCTTGAAGTTGGCGTTGCCGCAGTCGCGCGTCACCGCCTCGGTCTGGCCGTCGATCACCATCAGCCAGCAGGTGTCGGACTCGATGTTCAGGTGGTGGGTGTTGGAGCAGCTCCCCACGAGCAGGGCGGCCGCCACGAGCAGGGCCAGGGTCAGGAGACGCGCGGGTCCAAAGCGAGACACGATGCGGGAACTCCGGGAAACGGGGTGACTGGGGCCGAGGGCTACTGCAGCACCCTCCATTCTAGCCATGCGCCGCTGCGGATGAGTAGTGGTCATGTCTCCCAGCCGGGGTGCGACGCCGGTTTCAAGCAAGCGGCAGTGCAACTTGCAGCGTGGTGCCCGCGCCGGGCCGGCTCGAGAGCTCGAGCGTGCCGCCGGCGCCCTGCACGAGCTGGCGCGAAAGGTGGAGCCCGAGCCCGGTGCCCTGCGCGCGCGTGGTGAAGAACGGCTCGCCGACGCGGGCGAGCACGTCGGGCGGGATCCCCGCGCCTTCGTCGGCGATAGTCACCCGGGCGCGGCCGCCCTCGACCGCGATCGCGACGCGGATACGTCCGCCATCGGGTGAGGCCTCGAGCGCGTTCTGGAGCAGGTTCAGCCACACCTGCTTGAGTGAGCCGTCATCCAATCGCACCGTCGCCTCCGCGAACGCCGGCTCGCGCACGACCTCGACCTTCCGCTCGCGGAAATCGGCCTCGAGCAGGTCGAGCGTGGCCGCAAGCGTCGCCGCCACGGCGCCGCGCGCGTCCGCCGCGATGCCCTCGCCGGCGCCCCTCGCGAACTGCAGGTAGCGATTGACCGTGGCCGAGAGCCGGTCCACCTCCTCGACCACCGAGTCCGCGAGCGACTTCGCCTCGGGCTCGAGCTTCGGCAGGCGGCGCGCCGAGCCGCGGATGATGGCAAGCGGGTTCTTGATCTCGTGCGCGAGCGTCGCGGTCATGCGCCCCATGGCGGCGAGGTTCTGCGCGCGCGAGAGGCGCCGCTCGAGCGAGACCTGCGAGGCGTTGGCGCGGAGCACCAGGAGCGCCAGCGCGGCCACGGCCAGCATGCTCACCGCGGCGAGCAGCGAGAGGTCGCGACGGAGCCGCGCCAGCTCGGGCTCCCAGGTCGGCTGGTCCTCGGTCACGAGCACCGCGCCCGGCGAATCCGCGATCCGCGCGGCGGCGGCGCGCGCCTCGACCTCGCCATGCCGGAACGGCGGGAAGGCGACGCTGCGCGCGCCGCGCGCCTGCACGAGTGTCGCGTGGGAAAGCGAATCGTACGGGCTCGGGCTTCCGGCGGTGGCGAAGCCCGCGCGCACGTCGTAGACGACGTGCGCAGAGTCGTCGATCACGGAGACGTTCGAGAGCCCCGTGGCGCTGCAGAGCGCGTCGAGCTGGAGCGCGAGCAGGCCGTTGCCGTCGGTCCCCAGCTCGCGCGCATCGGTGAGATCAGCGGGCGACACCTGCGACGCCGCGAGCTCGGCCAGCTGCGACAGCCTGCGAGCGAACTCGCGCTCGAACGCCGAGCGCTGTCCGCGATAGGCCAGGAACGCCGTCGCGCCCGTGACCAGGGCGGTCAGGATCGCGAACACGAGCGTCGAGGCCTGGGCGCGGTTCATCGCGGCTCGTGTGCGGCGAACGTTCCTGCGCTACCAGCGCAGCGAGGCGCGGGCCGAGCCGTAGACGCCGTTCGTGTCGTTCCCCACCACGTTGTGCAGCCCTTCCACGCTGGCCTTGCCGACCACGCCCGAGACCGACCACGACGGCGACGGCGACCACTCCGCGGTCACCGCCCCGCGCTTGTCGTTGTCCCCGGGGTACGTGATCGACCGCGGCGGGACCGGCGTGCCGGGCTGCCAGGACTCGCCCAGGGGCCCCAGGCCCTTGCGGGTGACGAAACCCTCGGCGCCGACCGTCCAGCCCACGCCCCAGCGCCACTCGAAGCGCCCGGACCACTGGTCCACGTCGGGCCCCAGGTAGTAGCCGGTGGGGAAGCCGGCGTGGATGAAGTCGATGCCGTTCTCGCTCGCGTACGTGTAGCGGTAGACGCGCGAGTAGTCGAGGCGTGCGGTCCATGCGCGGGGCGTGCCCGCGCGCCGGATCTCCACCCCACCCTGGAAGCCCGCGCGCAGAGGCCGCGCGTTGTCCTTGGTGATGTCGTCCAGCATGACCTCGCCGTAGAAGCGCATGCCCGGCCGCCAGGTCCATGACGCGTCGGCGCTGTAGAGCACGTTGACCGCGCGCTCGGCCTCGAGCGAGTCGGCCGTGGGCGAGCCCGAGCCGCGCACGCGCCGCTCCATGAGCGGCAGCGGCGCCACCGGGACCAGGTAAAGTGGCGCATTCGCCGAGCCGTTGAAGCGCGCGAGCCCCGAGAACGCCACGTCGACGCTCGGGCCCAGGCGCCACTCCAGGCGGTGGCCGCTCAGGTAGGTCTCGGCGGCGGGGTCGAGCGAGCCCACGAACCACGTGAATTGCGCGCGCTTCCCGAAGCGCACCGCCATCTGGATCATGTCGAACGCGGGGGCCGCGTCCGAGAGCGCGAGCGTGCCGGCGGAGCCGGGGCCCCAGCGGAGCCACGTGTGCCCGGCGCGCAGCGTGAATCCGCGCGTGGCGAACGTGGCGTAGGCGCGGTCGTACCACGCGGTCAAGTCGGTGGAGTTGGAGTCGAACGTGCCGTTGGAGTTCGGCGTGCCGTGGGCACCGGGCGATGCGGGACCGATATAGGCGTCGACGAAGATCAGTCCGTGGCCGCCGAACGCGGCCGAGACCTGCCCGCCGACGCGGTCGTCGCGGGCGACGGTGCCGCGCGCGCGGTCTTCCGCATAGCCGAGCCGCGCGTAGGGCGAGACCTCGAGCGAGGCGTCCTCCTCATCGTACTGACCCATCGGCTCCAGGCCGCCGCGGATGCCGCCCTCGGGCTCCAGCTCGCGGCGCAGCCGGTGAACGACCGGGTCCCTCTCCGCGCCGGGCTGGTCGGCCACGAGCTGGTCCAGGAACGCGCCCAGCTGGGCGCGCGTCCACGGGCGCGTGAGCAGGAGGCCGCCGGAGAGCGGGTAGCTCGTGGCCAGGTCCTCCACCCACTTGTAGACCGGGCTTTCGACCGGGATCTCCTCGAGCGCGTTGTAGGCGGCCCGCGCCGGGAGCGCGAGGGCCAGCAGCGAGAGCGCGAGCAGTGCGGGCAGGACGCGGGATGGGCGCATGAGGGCGGCTACGTTACGCGACCGCGGGGCGCTCACGCTAATCCGCGCACCGGCCCGCGCTCGCCCGCGCGTGGCCCGCGCCCGGAGGGTTCCTGACCCGCTCCCGGCCTGCGTTGCGGCTCCACTGAAACCGCAAGCCGTGGCGGGGCGTACCCTGCTGGTCAACTGCTCTCTCATCTCGGCTCTCCGCTTTTCCAGCTCCCCTCTTCAACCAACTCCCCTCCCGCCGTACTGCCCGG
>DATLUU010000596.1:0-2512 GCA_035577885.1 Verrucomicrobiia bacterium | reverse complement strand
GCCGGCGCCGTGTCGCGGCGGGTGTCCCGCGACACGGAGCTCTCGCTCGACGGCAACGTCACGCTCGCCGACAACCATTTCATCGAGTACCGCGAGAGCTACGGCCCCACGCCCGCGGACCAGGTGGTCTACGACGGCAAGCCGCTCGGGTTCTCGCCCGCGAACATGGCGAACGCCGGCGCGCGCGCGTCGTGGAAATCGTTCAGCGCGCGGATCGAGGCGCAGGTCGCGGGCCGCGTGTTCGTGGACAACACCGGCACCGACTTGAACAGCATCGCGCCGCACACGGTGTGGAACGGCGCGCTCTCCGCGGCCGGGCGCGTGGCGGGCGCGCGCACCACGGTGACGCTCCGCGGCTTGAACCTCGCCGACCTGCGCTACGCCACCACCGGCTACATGGACTACGACTCCCGCGGCGCGCTGGTGCCGACGCTGATGCCGGCCGCGACGCGCGCCTTCTTGCTCGAGGCGCGCGTGGACTGGTGAAGAGCGACGAGCCCCGGACGGCTCGACCGCCCGGGGCTCGCGCGTCTCGAACGAAGCCTTACTTCACCTCGATCGTCATCTTCACCAGCTTGACCGGCTCGGTGGGCGGGCCGTCGCCGGGGTTCGCCACGGCCTCGATCGCCTTGAGCGTCTCCATGCCCTCCTCGACCTGGCCGAACACCGTGTAGCCGCCATCGAGCTGCGGGTAGGCCTTGAACATGATGAAGAACTGGCTGCCGTCCGAGCCCGGCTGCCCCGTGTTCGCGGTGGACAGCACACCCGGCGCGTTGTGAATGCCCTTGGGGCTGATCTCGGCGTTGAAGTTGTACCCGGGTCCACCCGTGCCGCGGCCAAGCGGGTCGCCACCCTGCATCATGAAGCCCTTCATGACGCGGTGGAAGATGGTGCCGTCGTAGAAGCCGAGCCGCGTCAGGTAGATGTAGTTCGTGACGTGGAACGGGGCGAGGTCTGGCTTCAACTTGATCAGCATCTCGCCCTTGTTCGTGACCATGCGTGCGTAATAGCTCTTCGCCGGGTCGAACTTCACCAGCGTCGGCATCTTGAGCTTGGTCTTCCAGTTCGGGTCCTTCTTGTCCGCGGCGTTCTTCGCGATCTGCGCGTCGATCGCCTTGACCGCGGCATCCACGGTCGCGTGCGCGGCCGTGCCGGACTTGGCAGCCGGCTTCGCAGCCGGCTTCTTCGCGGTGTCGGCGGCCGCCGGCGCGGCGGCAGCGGGCTGGTCCTGGGCGAACGCGGCACCGGCGGCGAGCGCCAGCGCGAACGATGCGGTCACGACGATGGAAGCACGAACTCTCATCCTTCACTCCTCCTGTGATGTTCCGTGGTGCGGGGTGGCCACGCGCGGGCGCGTGAGCCGTTCATCATCCTTTGGCCCGGCGCGGGCCGTGTCAGGTAACGCGAAAGCCGGCGCTCACGCGTCGCCGCGGCCGGTGAGCGAACGCAGCCAGCGGCCGATCGGGTTGCCGGCCGGAGCGGCGTCGCGCTCGACGCGCATCATGGCCACGGTGATGTTGTCCGGCCCGCCGCGCGCGTTCGCCAGCTCGATCAGGTCGCTGCAGGCTTCCGGCAGCGACTCGCCCATGGCGAAGCCGGCGATCTCGTCGTCGCTCATCTGCCCGTGCAGGCCGTCGGAGCACACCACGAGCGTGTCGCCGCTCTTCAGCGGCTCGCCCACCGAGACCACGTCGACCTCGATCTCGGGCCCGACACCGACGCTGCGCGTGACCACGTTCCGGCGCGGATCGCTCCGCGCCTCCTCCGGCGAGAGCTGGTTACGCGCCACGAGCTGGGCCACGAGCGAGTGGTCGCTGGTGATCTGCCGCGCGCGGTGCGCGCGCACCAGGTAGGCGCGCGAGTCGCCGACGTGCGCCACCATCACCTGGTCGCCCTTCAAGGCCACCGCGGTGCACGTGGTGCCCATGCCGTTCAGGTCCTGCTGGCTGCGGCTGTGCTCCCAGATCTCCTGGTTCGCGACCTGGATCGCGTGCGACAGCGCCTGGGCGGTGTCCGTGGGCGGCGCGGCCGTGAACTCGCGCACCACCGTGTCGGCGGCCATGCGGCTCGCCACCTCGCCCGCGTTCGAGCCGCCCATGCCGTCGCAGACCACGAGCAGGTGGTCGCCCGCGTGCGCCGCCGCATCGTTCTCGGCCGCCCATGACGCGTAGCTGTCCTCGTTGCCCGATCGCCGGCGCCCGACATCGGTCGCGGCGGCGGTGATGACACGGATTCGTGGACGGGTCAGGGCGAGATTCCCTTCGCTGGCCGGGCGCGCCCCCGGTGAGCCCCGCGCTCTCGGGGCGCCACCGGTCAGGGTCCGGTTGGCGTGCGCACCGGTGCGCGGCGAGCCCCGGCGGCACAAAGACCGGCATATTGCATGTCCGGTTGCCGGGGTTCAAGCTAGGCTCCGTTTGAGAACGCCACACGAGCGCGCTGGTCCGGGAACGGCCACCGCGCAAGGAACGAGGAGGAGACAAGCCTTGTCTCGGCTGTCGACGACGAGTGACGC
>DATLUU010000595.1:0-6233 GCA_035577885.1 Verrucomicrobiia bacterium | reverse complement strand
GTACTTGGTGGGGTCGAACTTGCCGTCGGTCTGGAACGCGGAGGAGGCGAGCAGCATCGAGGGCGGGTTCGTGCGCATCCCGATCACCACCTCGTTGTCGGTGACGCCGAGGCCGGCCTGCTTCGCCTGCTGGGCGAACAGCCGCTCGTTCACGATCGAGCGCCACGCCATCTGCTCCACGGCCTTGACGTCGCGGTCCTGCGGGTCGGAGCCGTTGCGCTGGCGCCAGGCCTGGCGGGACTCGTCGACCGAGGCCTGCCACTGCGCGACCGACACCGGCTGGCCGTTGACACTCCCCACGTTGCCGGAGAGCCGGGCGCGCGTGCCCTGGTCGCGGCCCAGGCCGGCGAGGAAGACGAAGCCGCCGAGGAACGAGCCGACGGTGAGGACGGTGAGGATCCACCAGATGGTCTTGGTCCGCTTGTTGCCGGACCGAAGGTGTCCAAGCATCGAGACTCCCGTGAGATGCGATTCAAGGGCAGGGTGAGGTGGGAAGCGGCGAGGGATTCTAGCATCAGCGATTGCGGCGCGCATCCCGCTGTGCTAACTGTGCTTCGACACGAAACGCCGCCTCTGAACCCGCTCCTGACATCGAGGATGGCGACACCGGCCGCGAGGGAACGCACCGTGCGCACCGAGACCACCCCACGCGGGGCCGAAGCCGAGACCGCCGAGCCGCCCAGCTCGCTGCCCGCGCTGGTGCTGGACGCGCTCGAGATGGGCGCCGTGGCGCTCGACCGCGAGCGCAAGGTGGTCTACGCGAACCGCCGCATCGAGGAGCTGCTGGGCGTGGAGCCCGGCGCGCTGCTGTCGCTGCCCGGGAACCGCGTCTTCCCCGGCGCCGACGCGCGCTGGCTCAAGGGCGCCGCCCGCGAATCGCGCGACTTCCGCATCGAGGCCGGCGACCGCGACCTGACGCTGCGCGGGGAGTCGGTGCCCATGCGGGACGTGGACGGGGAGGTGGCCGGCTCGGTGGTGATCGCCGAGGCCATCTCCGAGAGCGAGGACGGCGAGTTCCAGAAGAAGATCGACCGCCTGGTGTCGCTGGGCGAGCTCTCCGCCTACGTGGCGCACGAGATCCGCAACCCGCTCACCGGCATCCGCACCACGGTCCAGTTCGTGGCCTCGAAGCTCCGGCCGCGCGATTCGCGGCGCGATGACCTGAACGACGTCATCCAGGAGCTGGACCGGATCGAGCAGATCATCACCGGCCTGCTGATGTTCGCGCGGCCCCCGCAGGCCAAGTCGCAGGCCTGCGACGTGAACCAGGTGGTGGAGCGCACGCTGGACCTCCTGGAGCTCCAGTTCCGGGACGCCAAGGTCAACGTCGCCCGCGAGCTGGCGGGCGACCTGCCGCTGGTGATCGCCGACCCCGACCTGCTCCAGCAGGTGCTCCTGAACCTGTGCCTGAACGCCATCCAGGCCATGCCGCAGGGCGGCGAGCTGACGCTCACGACCGGCGTGCGGCGCTACCGGACGCGGCGCTCGCTCGTGGACATCTCGGTCACCGACACCGGCGGCGGCATCCCCAAGGAGCTGATGGAGAAGATCTTCGACCCGTTCTTCACCACCCGCTCCATGGGCACGGGCCTGGGGCTCCCGGTCTCGGTGCAGATCGTGCGCGACGCCGGCGGGGTCATCTCCGCCCGCAACAACGCCGGCGGCGGCGCCACGCTGCGCGTATCGCTGCCGTTGCCCGCCGAGCCGCCCGGGAAGCCCGAGGAATGAGCGCGTGAAGACCTCCGTCCTCGTCGTCGACGACGAGCTCCTGATCCGGAAGTCGCTGGGGAAGGTGCTGCGCTCGAGCGGCTACACGGTGGACGTGGCGAGCACGGGTGCCGAGGGTCTGGAGAAGGTGGGGGCGCTGAAACCCCAGGTCATGATCCTCGACATGCGGCTCCCGGACACCGACGGCCTCTCCGTGCTCCGCCGCGCCCGCGAGCTGGACGCGCTGCTCCAGGTCATCGTCATCACCGCCTACGGCGACGTCCAGAACGCGGTGGACGCGATGAAGCTCGGCGCCTGCGACTTCGTCCGCAAGCCCTACGAGATGGAGGACATCGTCCTCGCGGTGGAATCGGCCGGGCGCAACTTCAGGCAGGCCTCGGAGCTGGACCTCTACCGCCGCCGTGCCTGGCAGCACTACTCGGGCGAGGAGATCATCGGCCAGTCGGGCGCCATGAAGCAGGTGCGCGGGCTGATCGAGAAGGTGGTGCGCAGCAAGGCCACGAGCGTGCTGATCACCGGCGAGAGCGGGACCGGCAAGGAGCTGGTGGCGCGGGCCATCCACTACCGGAGCGACCGCGCGCAGGCGCCGCTCATGGAGGTCAACTGCTCGTCGTTCCAGGAGACGCTGCTCGAGAACGAGCTGTTCGGCCACGAGAAGGGCGCCTACACCGACGCCACCGACACCAAGAAGGGCCTGGTCGAGCTCTGCGACGGCGGCACGCTGTTCCTGGACGAGGTCGCGGACACGCCGCTGCCGACCCAGGCCAAGTTGTTGCGGTTCATCGATCACCGCAACTTCAAGCGGGTCGGCGGCGCGCACGACGTCGCGGTGGACATCCGCATCGTCGCGGCCACGAACAAGAACCTGGACGAGGAGGTGCGGCTGGGGCGCTTCCGCAGCGACCTCTACTTCCGCTTGAAGGTGGTGAGCATCATGCTGCCGCCGCTTCGCGGCCGAGAAGGCGACGTGGCGCTGCTCGCTCGCCACTTCATGCGCGAGTTCTCGCGCAAGTTCCAGAAGACCTTCACCGACCTCACCCCCGAGGCGGTGCAGATCCTCGAGCGCTATCCCTGGCCCGGCAACGTGCGCGAGCTCAGGAACCTGCTCGAGCGCGTGGTGCTGCTCGAGGAGGGGAACCGGCTCGAGGCGGATCACCTGCCGCCCGAGATGCTGGGCAGGCGCACGTCCCCGGGACCTGTGGCGGCCGCCGCGATGCGTGACGTGCTGGACCTGCCGACGCTGGCGCAGATCGAGATGGACCACATCAGCGAGGTGCTGCGGCTCACGTCGGGCAACAAGAGCCGCGCCGCGCGCATCCTTGGAATCTCGCGTCAGGGTCTGATCGAGAAGCTCCGGCGCCTGCGCATCGAAGAGACGAGCGAACGCACCGTCGAGCGCGCTTGAGTCACGCGCCGCGCGCGTCGTCGTCGAACCTTCGCGCGCGCGTGAGTGTCAACAGACTTGGCACTCACAACGATCTGGACACTCGCAACATCGCTCGCGTTCGCAACCGCTTACGCGCAGCGTCACGCGTAACGAGCCAGTTTGTTGACAGTTGGAGTGGTTCTCCACAGCGCCATTGTGGATGACATTGGCGAACGTCTCGCGTGAAGTGATCTCGACAACCGTCGTGTTCGCAGGCACATGAACGTTGGCACCGACGGTGCGGCGCGCGAGTGGCACGCAATCTGCTGTGCCGGTCCTTCAGGCGGCGCACCCGTGAGCGCGTCGCCAGTAGTGCGACCCAGGAAGCACATCGCGAGCAGTTCGTCGCGAGAGACGGCGAAGGCGAACCCACCAGCAACCCATTCAGTTCGAGGAGGTGATTCTCACATGGCCAAGAAGAAGGCTGCGAAGAAGAAGGGCACGAAGAAGAAGGCTGCGAAGAAGAAGAAGTAACTGGTTCTCTGGACCTGGCACGTCCTGAGGGGCGCGCTGGCTCAGGCCGGCCGCCCCTCGTCTTCATGTCCGCCAGGGCCGGTGGGTCGTGAGTCGCTCGACCGGCCGCCCTCTGCGACACGCCGCGGGGATTCCTGAGCCAGGAGGCCGTCGTCCCCGTAGCGCGCGGTGCGGTCCACCACGGAAGCGTGGGCCGCCCGCAACTTTCCGTGGTAGCCCGCCGAGGCACCGAAGCCCGCCGAGAGAACGGAGCGCAGTGATGTCCGAGCCGGCCCACCGCTCGGCGTTCGAGTACTGGCGAGAGCACGGCGGCGGCTGGTCACCGCTCTTCTCCGAGCCGTTGCTGAGGCTCGCGCTCGATTCCCTCGAGCCCGCGCTCGGGCCCGGCCGCAGGGTGCTCGATCTCGGCGCCGCCGGCGGGCACATCGCGGCGGCGTTCCACGCGCGCGGCGCCACTGCCTTCGCCCTGGACGTGCACCTGCAGGCGCTCGCGGATGGCCGCCGGGTGCACCCCGGTCCCGCGCGCGTCGCCGGCGACCAGGCCCGGCTCCCGCTCAGGGCCGAGAGCCTCGATGCGCTGTTCTCGTTCAGCACCCTCCACTACTCCGACCGCGAGTCCGTGCTCGGCGAGTGCCGCCGCGTGCTCAAGCCGGGTGGCCGCATCGCCATCGTCGAGAACCTCGCCGGGAACCCGTTCGCGCAGGCGGGGCGCTGGCTGCGAGCGGTCACGCGCACGCCCTATCCCGAGCACTTCCAGCCCAGACGCCACCTCGCCTGGAGCGAACGGGCGATCTACGAGCGGCACTTCCGCGAGGTCAGGTTCGACGTCTTCCACCTGCTCACGCCCATGCTGCTCGCCTCGGGCGCCGTGGCCGAGGCGCCCGTCGCGGGGGCAGGCAAGGCCGGGTTCTTCGGTGTGCTCCGGAGCTGGGACCGAGTGCTCCTGCGTCTCTGGCCGGGCGCGGCCTGGAGCGTCGTGGTGCGCGGCGTTCGCTGACCGCGTGCTCGCCCTGCCGGTCGCGGGTGCGTGCTAGTGTGACCGGCTCGAGAGCCACACCGAACCCACCCGCGACCGATCGGCGCCCCGTGTCCACCCACCCGTGACCCCGCCCGCACCCGAGCCCATCTCGCACATCCGCATCCGCGGCGCCCGCCAGCACAACCTGCGCGGCTTCGACCTGGACCTGCCGCGCGGCCGGCTCTCCGTCATCACCGGCGTCTCGGGCTCGGGAAAGTCCTCGCTGGCGTTCGATACGCTCTACGCCGAGGGCCAGCGACGCTACGTCGAGTCGGTCAGCACCTACGCCAAGCAGTTCCTCGACCGCCTGCCCCGGCCCGACGTGGACTCGATCACCGGGCTCACGCCCGCGGTGAGCATCCAGCAGAGCAATCCGGCCCGGAGCGCGCGGAGCACGGTCGCCACCGCCACCGAGGTCCACGACTACCTCCGACTCATGTTCGCGCGCCTGGGAACGGTCCACTGCGGGAAGTGCGGGCGCGTGGTCACGGCCGACTCGCCGCAGTCGATCGCCCGCGACGCCCTGGGCTGGCCCGGGGAGTCGACGCTCCTCGTGCTCGCCCCGGTGGCGCTGTCGCCGAAGCTGGCGTGGGAAGAGCAGGCCGGCCACCTGCTGCGCGCCGGTTACACGCGGGCGTGGATCGGCGGCGAGGTCGTGGACATGGACCCGGTCCCCGCGCTCGCGAAGCGCGCGCGCGAGGTCCACGTGGTGGTGGACCGGTTCCGCTGGCGAGCCGAGGAGCGCGATCGCCTGGTGGAGGCCTGCGAGCAGGCGTTCCGCCGCGGCGAGGGGAAGCTGCTGGTGGTGCGCGAAGGCCAGGAGCCAACTCGTTACAACGAACGCTGGGAGTGTTCGAACTGCGGCACGCCGGCGATGCGGCCGGAGCCGGCGCTGTTCTCGTTCAACAGCCCGCTCGGCGTCTGCCCCACCTGCCGCGGCTTCGGCGACGTGCTCACGTTCTCGCCCGATCTGATCGTGCCCGATCCGGCGAAGACGCTCCGCCAGGGCGCGCTGGCACCCTGGGCGGGCTCGTGGCGCTCGGTGGCGTGGCCGCGGCTCCAGAAGCTGTCGCAGGAGAAGGGCGTGCCGCTGGACACGCCCTGGCGCGACCTGAGCGCGCCGCACCGCGAGCTGCTGATCGCCGGCGGGAAGGCTTTCAGGGGCGTGATTCCGTTCCTCGAGCGCCTGCAGCAGAAGTCGTACAAGGCGGGCAACCGCTTCATCGTCAAGCGCTACCAGCAGCCGCGCACGTGCACGGACTGCGGCGGCGCGCGGCTCCGGCCCGAGGCCCTCGGCGTCAAGCTCGGTGGGCGCAACATCGCCGCGCTGTGCGCGCTGCCCGTGGCCGAGCTGGCGAAGTTCGTGGACGCGCTGGAGCTGGACGAGCGAGGGCGCGTGATCGCCGCGGTCCCGCTGGGGGAGGTGAGGTCGCGCCTGCGGTTCCTGCTGCGCGTGGACCTCGGCTACCTCACGCTCGACCGTCCCACGCGCACGCTCTCGGGTGGCGAAGCACAGCGTATCGAGCTGGCCAACGCGCTGGGGGCGAACCTGGCCGACACGCTCTACGTGCTGGACGAGCCCACCGC
>DATLUU010000594.1:0-3182 GCA_035577885.1 Verrucomicrobiia bacterium | reverse complement strand
GACGCGCATCCGCGACGCGGGCGCCGACTGGGTGGCGCTGACGCCGTTCGCCTCGCTCGCCGATCCGCGCTCGCCCGTGCTCGGCAACAGCACCGATGCCGGGCCCGACGGCGAGAGCGACGAGGCGGTGTGCGAGGCGGCCGCGCGCGCGCACGGGTTCGGCCTGCGCGTGTGGTTGAAGCCGCAGGTGTGGACACGCGGCTGGGAGGGGGCGCTCGCGTTCACCCCCTCGGGCTGGCGCCAGTTCTTCGATGGCTACGACGACATCCTCATCCACTGGGCTTTGCTCGCGGACCGCGAGGGGATGGACGGGCTCTTCGTCGGCCACGAGCTCGCGAGCAGCACCGCCGCCGATCCCGCGCGCTGGCGCGAGATGATCGGGCGCGTGCGCAAGGTCTACGCGGGACCGCTTTCCTACGACGCCAACTGGGACGAGGTGGCGCGCGTGTCGTTCTGGGACGCGCTCGACTTGATCGGCGTGTCGTTCTACGCGCCGCTCTCCGACCGGCCCACGCACGACCCCGGCCAGCTCGAGGCGGGAGCGACGAAGGCGCTCACGGCGCTGCACGAGGTGGCGAAGAAGACCGGCCGGCCGGTGCTGATCGCGGAGCTGGGCTACCCGCCCACGGTGAACGCCGCGCAGCGGCCATGGGACGGCACCGCGGCCGCGGCGGACACCGATCTCCAGCGCAAGTGTCTCGAGGCGGCGATCGCGGCGATGGACCCGCACGAGTGGCTCGCGGGTGCCTACTTCTGGCGCTGGGGGAGCGGCCCGCGCGGCCACGACGACCCGTTCGACCCGCGTGGCCTCCCTGCCGAGGACGTGATCATGCGCGCGCTCAAGGCCTGGCAGGGTCGCCCCGTGCGCGCGCCGGCGCCGCCGGCGCCTGCCAAGGGGCGCTGAGACCGAGCGCCCCGGGGATCGCTCCCCGGGGCGCTCGTCACTTCAAGTAACACTTTAAGTGGCAGTACAGCCTCAACGCGGCATCTGGATCATCACCGCGCCGGGACGCGCCGGCGGCGGGGCGTTGTCGGTCTCGCGGCTGGCGGCCAGCGCGCGCTGGATGCGGGCGCGCGTCTCGAGCAGGTGCGCCCGCGTGTTGTCGCCGAGCGGCGTGGCGGCGGCGAGCGTCCTGGCGCAGCGCGAGTCCACGCGCGTGAGCGCGAGACGTGCGAGCGCACGGGCGTCGTCGGGCGAGCCCGGCGGCGGGTCGACCACGTAGGTCGCCATGCGATCCACGAACGCGCGCTGCAGCTCGCGACGCGTCTGCGGACCATCGAGCGACTTGATGGCACCCGGCGTGGCGCTCCCCACCTCGCCCCAGATCGCCTTCGTCAGCTTGTCGAAGTGCTCGCTCAGCCGGTACGCGTCCGCCGAGCGCGTCTCCTGCTCGCGCAGCCGCGCGAGCAGCGCCGGCGCGGTGACGCCGTTCAGGAGGATCGTCTGCACCGCGAGCACGCGGTCGTTCCAGGCGAAGTCCTGGCGGCCGGCGAACGTGCCGCCGGGGCCCATGCCCCAGTGCGACCAGCGATTCGGGGGCAGCCGCTCGAGCAGCGCCGACGGCGCCGCCATGGCGTTCGTGGCCCAGACGCGCTGGGAGAGGAAGTCCACGGCCTCGCGCTGCTTGGCCGCAGGCACCGGGTCCACCGGCGTCCTCTCGCCCGGCTGGCCGCGTTCGACGCGCGACATGTACGAGCCGCCCACGTACTTGACCGCCATGCCCGAAGCGATCGCGTACGCCTGCACCATCGTGTCCAGCGCGCGGCGCAGCGCGCCGAGGTCGCCCGAGTGGCCGACGACGCGATCTTCGAAATGCGGCGAACGCCACAGCGACTCGATGTACGCGGTGCGGTCCTTCGCGAACTGCAGCGGATCGCTGCCGAGGTCGTAGATGTTCGAGCGCGGATCCGGCGAGTCGCTCGGATAGGTGTCCTCGTCGGTCGAGTACTCGTGCCCCGCCGCCAGCGACTCGTCCGCGATCTTGCGCGCGAACGCGTAGTCCGCGTCCGGGCTCGTGGCCCCGCTCGGCGTGTAGCCGTAGCGGATCGCCCACTTGTCGTAGGTGCCCGACGTGGTCGTGTACCAGTCGCCCTGCTTCCGCTTCGAGTAGTCGATGTTCGGGCTCGGGTACTCCATCACCGAGGAGTAGAGGCCGTTCGCCTCGGTGAAGCCGGTGTCCTGGAGCTTGTCGTACGGCGTGCTCGTGCTGGAGCGGAAGTTGTGCCGGAGCCCCAGGGCGTGGCCGACCTCGTGCATCACCGCCCACTCCACGGCGGTCTTGAGGTACGCGTCGGGCACCGGGCTTCCGGGCTCGAGCGTGCCGTCCATGAGCAGCGAGAGGTGCTGCAGCGCGCCCGCCTCCTCGAGCCCGGCGCCCAGCATGCACAGCTGGTCGAGCCTGGCGCCCGGCGGCAGGTCCTTGAGCGCGTTTTCGGGCAGCGCGCTCTCGGCGATCGTCTCCGGGCCGACGAAGCGGCGGTAGGCGTTCGCGTAGTTCTGGAACATGCTCGCCTCGAACAGGATGTCCGAGTCGAAGATCTCACCCGTGCGCGGGTCGACGCGCGATGGCCCGATGGCGCCGAAGCTCGGCTCGTTGGACGTGATCCAGCGGATGGTGCTGTAGCGCACGTCCTCCGGATCCCAGTCCGGCTCGTCCTTCGGCGGGTCCTTGGCGAGGATGGCGTTCTTGAAGCCGGCGAGCTCGAACGCCGCCTGCCACTTCTCGATGCCTTCCTTCACCCAGGGGCGGAACTTGTCCGGCACGGTCCAGTCGACGTAGTAGACGATCGGCTTCACCGGCTCGCTGACCGCGGCCGCGGGGTCCTTCTTCTCCAGCCGCCAGCGGTTGATGTCCCGAAGCCAGAAGTTCTCCTTGTCGTCGCGAGAGAAGTCCTTCTCGGCTTGGAGGAAGAAGCCGACGCGGTTGTCGGCCCAGCGCGGCTGCATCGGGTTCGCGGGCAGCCGGGTGAACGAGTAGTGCACGCCGAGCGGGATGTAACGGTTGTCCGGGACGGCGTCGAGCTGCAGCCGCGAACGGTCCGCCGGCGTGTAGGTGAGCGTGGCCTCGAACTCACAGTTGTCCGGGAACGCCTTCAGGCCCCCGAGCCCGGAGCGGTCCTTGTCGAAGCGCACCGGCACGTTGTTGAAGGCGCCCTTCATCTGCTCGCTCAGGTCGGTGACG
>DATLUU010000593.1:0-3813 GCA_035577885.1 Verrucomicrobiia bacterium | reverse complement strand
CAGACGCGCCTGAGCAACGTCGACGGCCAGAACGGCGTGCTCATCATCGGCGGCTACGAGCTCAAGGAACTGGCGGGCAAGGTCTCGTTCGAGGAGGCCGCGTACCTGCTGTGGAAGGGCCGGCTGCCCTCGGCCGACGAGCGCGAGGACCTCACCCGCGCCATCGCCGCCCAGCGCGCGCTGCCCGAGACCACGATGGACCTCGTGCGCGAGGCGGCGAAGAAGGGCGCGCCGCCGATCGACACGCTGCGCATGGCGTGCGCCGCGCTGTCGCTGGATCTCCGGAGCCCGAACGACATCTCGCCCGGCGCCGACTTCGACAACGCCAAGATGCTGGTGGCGCGCTTCCCCACGGTGATCGCCGCGCACACGCGGCTCGTGGCGGGGCAGGAGCCGATCGCGCCGCGCACCGACCTGTCGCTGGCCGCGAACTTCCTCTACATGGTGTTCGGCAAGGAGCCCGACCCGATCGCGGCCAAGGCGCTCGACACCTACTGGGTCACGGTCATCGACCACGGCATGAACGCGTCCACGTTCACCGCGCGTGTCATCGCCAGCACGCGCTCGGACATGGTGAGCGCGATCACCGGCGCGATCGGGGCACTCAAGGGCCCGCTCCATGGCGGCGCCCCGGGGCCCGTGCTCGACATGCTGCACGAGATCAAGAGCGCGGCGAACGCCGAGCCGTGGGTGCGGAACGAGCTCACCGCCGGGCGCCGGATCATGGGCTTCGGCCACCGCGTCTACAAGGTGCGCGACCCGCGCGCCGAGGTCCTGTCCGCGGTGGCGGAGGAGATGGGCGGCGCGGTGCTGCACGACAAGGCGCTGTTCGACCTCTCGCGCGAGGTGGAGCGCACCGTGCTGCGCGTGCTGGACGAGGTGAAGCCGGGCCGCGGGTTGAAGACCAACGTCGAGTTCTACACCGCGCTCGTGCTCCAGTCGCTGGGCTTGAAGCCGGCGGCGTTCGTGGCGCTGTTCGCCTGCGGCCGCTGTGCCGGCTGGGCGGCGCACGTGATCGAGCAGCACGCGGAGGATCACCTGATCCGCCCGATGAGCGAGTACATCGGACCGCGGGGTCTCACGATCCAGCGCTGAACACCGTTCATTGCGACGAAACCTGGGCGCCGGCCAGAAATGGCCGGCGCCCTTCGCTTTGCACGGGCTGAATTCGGATGAAGGCGCCGTCCGTTTCCGTTGCTATGATTTTCGATATGTCCGTGAGGCTCAGGCGCAACGTCGTCATGCTGGTGCTGACGTGCCTGCCCGCGCTCGCCGCCGCGGGTCCCGAAGACGGCACCTGGAGCCAGGTGAGTCCACCCCCGGGACGTTTCGGTCACGCGTCCGCGTACGACCCGGTCCGCGACCGCATGCTGGTGTTCGGCGGCACGAGGGGCTTCGGCGGCGGGTACGAGAACGCCGAGCTCCTGTCGCTCCAGCTCTCCGACGGCGCTCCGCTCTGGGTCCCGCTCCACGCGCTCGGCACGCCGCCCCGGGCTCGCTACGCGCACACGATGGTCTACGACCCCGTCCGCGATCGCATGCTCGTCTTCGGGGGGAATACCAGCCTCTACTACCCCGAGACCGTGTGGGCGCTATCGCTCTCGGGCACGCCGACCTGGACCCAGCTCATCACCACCGGCACGCCGCCGCCGCCGCGCCACGGCCACGTCGCCGTGTACGACCCGGTCTGGGACCGGATGCTGGTGTTCGGCGGGGCGCGCGTGGACTCGCTCACCAACGATGTCTGGGCGCTCTACTTGCTGGACACGCCGACATGGTTGCGGCTCACGCCGTCGGGTGATCCGCCTCTCGCGCGGAGGGGCGCGAGTGGCGTGTACGATTCGAAGCGCCAGCGCCTGGTGATCTTCGGCGGCTACCAGGGGGGGTACCGCGGCACGTGCCTGTCCGACGTGTGGGAACTGTCGCTCGTCGGGCCGCTGGCATGGACGGAGATCGTGCCCTCGGGGACGGGCCCGAGCCCGCGCGCGTTCCACTCCGCGACCTACGACGCCGATCGGGACGAGATGGTCGTCTACGGCGGCTCCGATTCCACTCACCCCTCCTATGGCACCGCTGGCACTTTCAAGAGCGACGTCTTCGCGCTCTCGTTCTCGGGCACGCCGACGTGGTCGTCCATCACCACATCGGGCGAGATCCCGGAGGCCCGCGGATGGAGCACGGTCGTCCGCGATCCGGTGCGGAGACGCGACATCGTCTTCGCCGGCCTGTCTTCCAGGCTCCTCCCGGATCTCTGGGCGCTCAACCGCGACGGCCCGCTGGCGTGGACGGCGTTGCCGCCTTCGAATCCGTACTTCCTGGCCGGTCGCTGCGGCGCGAGCATGATCCTGGATTCGGCGCACGATCGACTCATCCTGTTCGGCGGGATCGATGGGGCCGGCTTCGTGCTGGGCGATCTCTGGGAATGGCCGCTCGCGCCCGGGCGATCACCGCGGCCGCTTGCGGCTCTGGGGACGCCGCCCTCGCCGCGCCAGGCCGCGAGCGCCATCTACGATCCCGTGCGCGAGCGGATGATCCTCTATGGAGGCGTCACGGCGGCTCCCCAGGTGGTCGGTGAGCTGTGGGAGCTGATGCTCTCGGGCACGCCGACCTGGACCAGGGTCACACCCAGCGGAGGCTCGCCGGTCGCCCGCCAGGCCCATTCGGCGGTCTACGATCCGGTGAGCGACGCGATGATCGTGTTCGGGGGGTTGAACGGGTCGGTGTGGCGGAACGACGTCTGGCGACTGTCGCTGCGCGGGCCCATGAAGTGGACGAACATCACGCCCCCGGCCTCGGGCGAGCAGCCGTCCCCGCGCGCCGATCACGTCGCCGTCCTCGACCCGGTGCAGCATCGCATGTACGTGTACGGCGGGGATGCATTGGACACGCAGACGTGGAGACTCGAGCTCTCCGGCACGCCCGCGTGGTCCGTGGAGCCGACCGTTGGACCCCAGAACTGGTTCGACGAGTCCCCGGCCGGCGCCACGGCCGTCTACGACGCGGCCCGCAACCGGGGCATCCTCTTCGCCGGCGATTTCCGGTTCCCGAACGGTACCTGGGAGCTCGCGTTCTCCAAGTCGGGAGCGACGTGGAAGGAGCTCTCGCCCGATGGAGCGATCCCCGCCGGCAGGTACCGCTCAGGATCCGCCTACGATCCGCTTCGCGACCGCATGCTCGTCTTCGGAGGCCGCTACTTCAACAGCGCCTTCAGCGACCTCGTGAGCCTCCAGTGGCAGGGAGCGCCGGCGCCGGAGCCGTCGCCGCTCTCACTCGCGCCGCCGTGGCCGAACCCCTCGAGCGGCGGCGTGGCGATCTCGTTCACGATGCCGGTGGCAGGCCACGCGAGCGTGCGCCTCTACGACGTCCACGGCAGGCTCGTGCGCGAGCTCCTGAACGGCACCGTGCCCGCGGGGCCGCACGAGCTCCTCTGGGACCGCCGCACGACCGCCGGCGAGCGCACACGTTCGGGCGTCTACTTCGTCGAGTTCCAGGCTGGCGGCGAGCGCGGCACCAGGAAGATCGTGGCGACGGACTGATCCCCGTTGGCCGCGGCCGGACACCGGTCCACTCGCCGGTGTCCCGAACGGTGCAGCGCGAGGTTCGGTCCAGGTTCGCCGGCAGCCCGGATCCTCGGCAGGAATCCCGAGTGCGGTAACGAGTTGCACGAAGGTCGTCGTCGCCCGTGTGACATTGGACCGCGACTTGCCCTTGGCAGCCCGGCAACGCGGTCGCTCGTCCCCCCGGGAACCGCTGCAGTGCCGCCCTCACGAGGCGCCCAAGGGCGCCCGTGCCGAAGCAGCCAACCTGATCCTG
>DATLUU010000592.1:0-3868 GCA_035577885.1 Verrucomicrobiia bacterium | reverse complement strand
CCCCGCGTCGCCATGGAGCGCGTCGGCCGGGTGCAGGAACACGGCGGGCGTGCCCGTGCTGGTCAGGGTGGCGGCGATCTTCTGGCCGATCAGCCCGCTCTTCCCCGCGCCCGAAACCACGAGCTTGCCGCGGCAGCCGGCGATGGTCTCGACCGCCTTCGTGAACGCGGGGCCGAGCTTGCCCTCGAGACCGGCGAGCGCCTGCGCCTCGGTGCGAATGACCTCGCGAGCGAGATCCAATGGATCACGCTTCATCGCGATACCCGCCTTCTCACCCTTGGCCAACGAACCTCCCCGCTCACGCCGCGCCGTAGCGCTCGAGCACGCGCTGCCAGGTGCCATTGTGCCGCAACACGCGCTCCACCGCCTCCCGCACCGCCCCGTGCCCGGCGCGCGCGTCGGTCACGGTGCGCGCCACGCGCTTCACCTCCGGCGTCGCATCGGCGACGGCGATCGGCCAGCCCACGCGCTTCAAGAGCGGCACGTCGGGAAGGTCGTCGCCCACCATGGCGCACTCCTCCCAGCGCGCGGCCTCCCGCGTCAACACCTGCTCCGCGCACGCGACCTTGTCGCGGATGCCGAGGAAGTGTTCGAGGCGCAGGTCGTGCATGCGCGCCTCCACCGCGAGCGAGGCGCGGCCGCTGATCACCACCGGGCGCACGCCCAGGTCGCGCGCCCACTCGAGCGCGATCCCGTCACGCACCCAGAAGTTGCGCGAGTCGCCCTCGCGCGTGAAGCCGATGATGCCATCCGTGAGCGTGCCGTCGACGTCCAGGAACAGGACGCGGATCGGTGGTCCATCAGGTGCGCCGGACGCCACTCGGGGCCTCCTGCACCGCCTCGCGCACGCGCAGGGCCTCGTCGATGAACGCCGCCGCGCGCGCGAGCGGCAGCTGCGTCGCGGCATCGGACAGCGCGCGATCGGGATCGGGATGCGTCTCGAAGAAGAGCCCGTCCACGCCGCATGCCACCGCGGCGCGCATCAACGGGAACGCGAACTTGCGCTCGCCGCCCGTCTCCACGCCACCCGGCTTCTGCAGGCTGTGCGTGGCGTCGAACAGCACCGGCCAGCCCAGCTCGCGCATCGTCACCAGGCCGCGCATGTCCACGACCAGGTCGCCGTAGCCGAACGTGGTGCCACGCTCGGTGAGCATCACGTGCTCGCCGCCGGCGGCGGTGATCTTGTCGATCGCGTTCTGCATGTCGGCCGGGGCCAGGAACTGCCCCTTCTTCACGTTCACGGCACGCCCCGTGCGCGCGGCGGCCTGGAGCAGCGACGTCTGCCGGCACAGGAACGCCGGGATCTGGAGCGCATCGACGATCTCCGCCACCGCGGGGACCTCGCTCTCCTCGTGCACGTCGGTGATCACGGGCACGCCGACTTCCTGCTTCACGCGCGCGAGCGCGTCCAGGCCCTGGTGGCCGGGCAGGCTCGAGAACGAGCCGCCGCTCGAGCGGTTCGCCTTGCGGTACGACGCCTTGAACACGAACGGCAGCCCGCGCGAGGCGGTGATCTCCTTGAGCCTCGTCGCCACGGTCAGGCACATCTCCGCGCTCTCCACCACGCACGGGCCGGCCACGATCAGCAGCTCGGGGCCACCCACGCGCGCGTTGCCGATCGAGAACTGGTTCACGCGCGCCTCGCCCCGGCGGGCGTTCCTGCCGGCTCGGCGGCCGGCGGCGCGAAGTCGTTGTTGCCGAGCCGGGCGAGCCGGCGATCGAGCGCCGCGCGCACGAAGTCGCGGAACAGCGGGTGCGGATCGTGCGGCCGGCTCCGCAGCTCGGGATGGAACTGCACCGCCAGGAACCACGGATGGTCGGGCAGCTCCACGATCTCCACCAGCTCGCGGCCCACGCACTTGCCGGAGACGACGATCCCGCGCGCCGTGAGCTGCTGGGTGTAGCGGTTGTTCCACTCGTAGCGGTGGCGGTGGCGCTCGTTCACCTCGGGTGCGCCGTAGGCGCGCGCGGCAAGGCTGCCCTCCTTGAGCGCGCACCGGTACGCCCCGAGCCGCATCGTGCCGCCTTTTTCGGTGACCGCTGCCTGGTCCGCCAGCAGGTCGATCACCTTGTGCTCGCTCGCGGCGTCGAACTCGCTCGAGTTGGCGTCGGCCCAGCCCACGACGTCGCGCGCGAACTCGATCGTCGCCACCTGCATGCCGAGGCAGATGCCGAAGTAGGGCACGCTCTTCTCGCGCGCGTGGCGCACGGCCGCGATCTTGCCCTCGATGCCGCGCTCGCCGAAGCCGCCGGGCACGAGGATGCCGTCCACGTCGGCGAGCAGCGCCGCCGCCCCGCGCGCCTCCACGTCGGTGCTCTCCACCCAGCGCAGGTTCACGCGCGCGCGGTTCGCTGCACCCGCGTGGACGAACGCCTCGATGATGCTCTTGTAGGCGTCGCGCACGTGCGTGTACTTGCCGACGACGGCGATCTCGCACTGCTTCTCGGGGCGGGTGACGCGGCGGACGAAGTCGTTCCACTGGTTCAGGTCCGGCGGCTGCACGCTCTTGTCCGGCAGCCCGAGCATGTTCACCACCAGGTCGTCGAGCCCGCCGTCGTGGAACACGCCCGGGACTTCATAGATGCTGCCCACGTCGGTGGCGGCGATCACCGCCTCGGGCGGCACGTTGCAGAACAGCGCGATCTTTTCTCTTACGTCGGACGTGAGTGGCGTCTCGCTTCTGCAGAGCAGGATATCGGCCTGGATACCGATCTCGCGCAGCTCCTTCACCGAGTGCTGCGTGGGCTTGGTCTTCACCTCGCCCGCGGCCTTGATGAAGGGCACCAGCGTCACGTGCACGAACAGGACGTCTTTTCGATGCTCGAGCTTCAACTGGCGCATCGCCTCGAGGAATGGCAGTGATTCGATATCGCCCACGGTGCCGCCGATCTCGACGATGAGCACGTCGGCCTGCGTGGTGAGCGACAGCGAGTGGATGCGACGCTTGATCTCGTCGGTGACGTGCGGGATCACCTGCACCGTGCGCCCGAGGTAGTCGCCGCGGCGCTCGCGCGACAGGATCGAGTCGTAGATCTGGCCCGCGGTGACGTTGTGGCTGCGCGTCACCGACTGGTGGAGGAAGCGCTCGTAGTGCCCGAGGTCGAGATCCGTCTCCGCGCCGTCGTCGGTGACGAAGACTTCACCGTGCTGGAACGGGCTCATCGTGCCCGGGTCGATGTTCAAGTAGGGATCCAGCTTCTGCGTGGTGACGCGGAAGCCGCGGGCTTTCAAGAGCAGCCCGAGCGACGCCGAGGCGATCCCCTTGCCCAGCGACGAGACGACGCCTCCGGTCACGACGACGATCTTGGCCATGGCCCTTCTCCTTGAGGTGCGGCGCCCCAAACGCTACTTGAACTCTCGAAACCAGTGGAAATGACTGTTGCAACAAACCGATTTTGCGGCACTTACGGCCTAGCCAGCCCTCACCGCCGGGGGCCCGCGCCGCTCCAGCGCCGCGAGCTGTTCCGGCGTGTCCACGCCCGCGAACGGCCGCTCGCCGAGCACGACCTTGATGCGCACGCCGCGCTCGACGGCGCGCAGTTGCTCGAGACGCTCGGCCTGCTCGAGCAACCCCGGCGGCCATTCGGCGAATTGGAGGAGAAGCTCGCGGCGGAAGGCGTACACGCCCGCGTGCCGCAGCGCGGGCCCGCCGCGCGAGGCGCCGGCCAGGTCCGCGCGGCTGAAGTAGAGCGCGAAGCCTGCGTCGTCCACGACGACTTTCACCACGTGGTCCGAAGCCATCGCGGCCAGGTCGGGCTCGTGATGCGCGACCGTTCCCATCGCGATCGTCTCGTCGGCGCGCATGGTCTCGACCAACCGCGTCACCGCGCCGGTTTCGAGCTCCGGTTCGTCGCCCTGCAGGTTCAA
>DATLUU010000591.1:0-2678 GCA_035577885.1 Verrucomicrobiia bacterium | reverse complement strand
AAGCACTGCGGTACGAGTGAATCGCGCGTCCGGCGGCATGGTATCCTCGCCGCCCTCATGACTCCGCGCTCCAGCTCCGTGGCCCCCGAGGCGCCGGCGTCCGACGCCGCCGCGCTCTCCGACATCGTCGTGCGCGGTGCGCGCGAGCACAATCTCAAGGACATCTCGCTCAAGCTGCCGCGGCAGAGCCTGATCGTCATCACCGGGGTTTCGGGCTCGGGAAAGTCGTCGCTGGCGTTCGACACGCTCTACGCCGAGGGCCAGCGCCGCTACGTGGAGTCGCTCTCCGCCTACGCGCGGCAGTTCCTCGGGCAGATGGAGAAGCCCGACGTGGACGCGATCGAGGGCCTGTCCCCGGCGATCGCCATCGAGCAGCGCGGTGCGGGCTCGAACCCGCGCTCGACCGTGGCCACGATCACCGAGGTCTACGACTACATGCGACTCCTGTTCTCGCGCCTGGGCGCCCGCCACTGCCCCAAGTGCGGCACGCCGCTCGCCCGCCGGAGCGTGCAGGAGATGACCGACCAGCTCCTCGACCAGTACGCCGGCGCGCGGGTCGCGGTCCTCGCCCCGGTGGTCCGAGGCCGCAAGGGCGAGTACCGGAAGGAGCTGGAGACCTGGCACCGCCAGGGCTACCTGCGCGCCCGCATCGACGGCAAGTGGGTCGAGCTGGAGGAGCCGCCCAAGCTCGGCCGCCACCAGCGGCACGATATCGAGGTGGTCGTCGACCGGTTGAAGCTCGAGTCCGAGAACCGCGCTCGGATCACCGAGTCGCTCGAGGCCGGCGTCAAGCTCTCGGGCGGGCTGATCACGATCGCGCGCGAAGGCGAAGAGGACGTGGTGATGAGCGTGGGCGCCACCTGTCCCAAGTGCGGGACGGCGGTCGACGAGTTGGAGCCCCGGCACTTCTCGTTCAACTCGCCCTACGGCGCCTGCACCGGGTGCGACGGGTTGGGGAGCCTGCTGCAGGTGGATCCGGACCGCGTCGTGCCCGATACGGAGAAGACGCTCGCCGAGGGCGCCATCGACAGCATGGGTGACGCCGAGGGCACGTGGACGGCGGGGCAGCTGCGCGGGCTCGCGCGCACGTTCAAGGTTCCGCTCGACGTGCCGTGGAAGAAGCTGCCGGCGAAGACACGCCAGCTCGTGCTCCACGGCGCCGGCGACGAGAAGGTGAAGTACGAGTTCCGGATGAAGAAGGGCGCGGTGTGGGAGCACGAGGGCAAGTGGAAGGGCGTCATCCCCGAGCTCGAGCGCCGCTACCGCACCACCTCGAGCGAGGCGGTGCGCCGCTCGATCGGCGCGCTCATGAACCCCACGCCCTGCCCCGAGTGCCAGGGGATGCGCTTGAAGCCGGCGACACTCGCGGTGAAGGTGGACGGACGCAACATCGGCGAGTGGTGCCGGGGCTCGGTCGCCAGCGCGCGCGCCGCGTTCGCAGCGCTGCGCTACACCGGCGGCCAGGCCACGATCGCGGCGCCGATCTTGAAGGAGATCCGCGCGCGGCTCGGGTTCCTGGAGGACGTGGGACTCGGCTACCTGACGCTCGACCGTATGGCGGGCTCGCTCGCCGGCGGCGAGGCGCAGCGCATCCGGCTCGCCACCCAGATCGGCTCGCAGCTCACGGGCGTGCTCTACATCCTGGACGAGCCCTCGATCGGCCTCCACCACCGCGACAACCAGAAGCTGCTCGCCACGCTGCAGAAGCTCCGCGACCTCGGGAACACGGTGGTGGTGGTGGAGCACGATGAGGACACGATGCGCTCCGCGGACTGGCTCGTGGACCTGGGTCCCGGCGCCGGACGGCACGGCGGCCGTGTCGTCGCGGCAGGGACGCCGGAGCAGGTGATGCGCGCCGTCGACTCGCTCACCGGACGCTACCTCGCGGGCCACGCGCGCATCGCCACCCCCGCCTCGCGCCGGCCCGGCAACGGCCTGGCGATCGAGGTGGTGGGGGCGCGCGAGCACAATCTCAAGGGCATCGACGTCGCCATCCCGCTGGGGACGTTCACCTGTGTCACCGGGGTCTCCGGTTCGGGCAAGAGCACGCTCGTGAACGACATCCTGCTCGCGGCGCTGGAGCGGCGGCTGAACCCGACCTCGACCGCGAGCCCCGGCGCGCACCGGGCGCTCAAGGGCGTGGAGGCCATCGACAAGGTGGTGGCGATCGACCAGAGCCCGATCGGCCGCACGCCGCGCTCGAACCCGGCCACATACACGGGCGCGTTCACGTTCATCCGCGACCTGTTCGCGAACCTGCCCGAGGCGAAGGTCAGGGGCTACGGCCCGGGGAGGTTCTCGTTCAACGTCAAGGGCGGCCGCTGCGAGGCCTGCGAGGGCGACGGCTCGCGGCGGATCGAGATGCACTTCCTGCCCGACGTCTACGTGAGATGCGACGTCTGCCACGGCCGGCGCTACAACCGTGACACGCTCGAGGTGGGCTACCGCGGCCGCTCCATCGCCGACGTGCTGGAAATGACCGTGGAGGAGGGGCTCGAGTTCCTGGGCGCGGTGCCGGTGCTGCGCCGCAAGCTCGAGACGCTGCGCGACGTGGGATTGGGCTATATTCATCTCGGTCAGTCCGCGACCACGCTCTCGGGTGGTGAGGCGCAGCGCGTCAAGCTCGCGACCGAGCTGTCCCGGGTGGCGACCGGCCGCACGCTCTACGTGCTCGACGA
>DATLUU010000590.1:0-2687 GCA_035577885.1 Verrucomicrobiia bacterium | reverse complement strand
AGATTGTCGCTTTTACCCGCACGGAGGGAAACGCGACCCGAGTTCTAACCGTTGAGCCTGCCACTGGGATGGTCTCACGCCTCACGCCATGAAAGCCCCCGCGACGCGGCGCGTCATGGGGGCTTCCGGAAGCTGGCTCCTCGGGTAGGATTCGAACCTACAACCCTTCGGTTAACAGCCGAATGCTCTACCATTGAGCTACCGAGGAACGAAGCGGGGGTGCTCAGCTGGGCGCACCCTGGACCGGGCCCAGCGAGCAGCGGGCGGGGAGAGTAGCCGCGCCGCAGCACATGGGTCAAGCGAGCGCGGGGCATGGACTTGCCGGCCGTGCTGCGGCTCGGATCGGCATCCCGGAGGTGCCGCCGAAGCCCCGGGTCAGCCCGCCAACGAGCGCGCGAGCGCGATCTCCTCTGCGCGCCGCGCGTAGCCCGGATGGGACGCGGGCCGGGGCGCCTCGAGGTGCGCGCGCACGACACCCGGCAGGTACTCGTCCACCGCACGCGGCCGCACACCGAGCGTGGCGAGCGCGCGAGCCGGGTCCGGTCGCGAGCACCAGCGGCCCCAGTAGGGCGCGCACGTGTCCGCGAGTCCCGCGCGCTCGAGCGTGGCGCGATCCACGTCGACGAACCTCGGCGTCGCGCCCGCCAACGCGGCCACGCGGTCGAGGAACGCTCGCAGCGGCAGCTCATCCGCCTGGGCGAAGTTCAGCGCTCGCTCGGCGGGCCACGACCGCGAAGTCGCGAGCGCGAGCAGCGCCTCGGCGACGGCGCCCGCGTACACGAAACGCACCACCTGCCGCCCGCCCTCGGGCAGCAGCACGGGGCCACCGTCGAGCATGCGCTCGATCCACGCCCAGAGCCGGCGGGAGCCCACGCGATCCTCCTCGCCCTGGACGACCGGGATCCGAAGCGCCAGCGCCTGGAGCCCTGTCGCTCGTGCCAGCGCCGCCTCCATCGCCCGCTTCCCCATGCCGTACTTCCACTCGTCGTGGTCGCGAGTCCCGGGCGCGGGCTCGGGCATGAGCGCGCGCTCGGCCGCCGCTTCGCGAAACGGCGGCTCCGGGGAGGCGGTGACGAGATAGACCTGTCCGCTCGAGATCGCCACCAGCCGGCCGGGAGAGAACCCAGGCACCGACAGCAGCCGATCGACGTCGCCCCCGCCGAAGGCGAGGAAGTCGGCGGTGAAGTCGAAGCGCGCGCCCTCCAGCGCAGCGCGCAGCGAAGCCGGATCCCGGCGGTCTGCCCTGAGATGGCTCACGCCGGCTGGCAACGGCCGCTCGCCGCGCGTGAGCACGCTCACGTCGTGGCCGCCACCCGCGAACGCGCGCAGCGCCGCGCTGCTCAGGAGTCCCGACCCGCCGAGGAGGAGTATGCGCATGGCGCGCGCACGCTAGCGCGCACGCACCCACCCACGCCAGCTACGCCGCCTTCTCCCCCGGCTCCTCCGGCCACGGGATGCCGCGCTGCAGGAGGTCCAGCTTCACGCGCTTCAACTCCTGCTGCATGCGGGTCAGCTCGCGCGCGGACCCCCGCAGGTCCTGCGTGAGCAGCACGATCCGGAGCCCGGCGCGTACCCGCGCCAGCAGCTCGCCCTGGTCGCAGGGCTTCACCAGGTAGTCGTCCGCGCCGGTGTCCAGCGCCAGCAGCTTGTCGCTGATCTCGCCCTTCGCCGTGAGCAGGATGAAGTAGGGCGACGCGTCGCGCAGCCCGGTCTTCACCGACTGGCAGAGCTCCAGCCCGTCCACGTGGGGCATCATCCAGTCCGAGATCACCAGGTCCGGCTCGAACGTGACGATCGCCTTCATGCCCTCGCGCCCGTCCGAGGCCGCCTGCACCTGGTAGCCCTCGGCCGCGAGGCGCTTCATCAGCACGCGCTGGAAGAACGGATCGTCCTCGACGATCAGGATGCGGATGTCGGGCGTGGCCTTCACGCGGCACGCTCCATCATCTCGAGTGCCAGCGCGGCGAAGCGCTCGTGGTCCGTGATCGGCTTCGCCACGTAGTCGTCGGCCCCGCTCTCCTTCAGCAGCCGCTCGGCGTCGCCGCGCATGGCGTGCGCGGTGCAGAGGAGGATGGGCACGTGCGGCAGCGACTGGGCGCGGACCAACCGGCAGATCTCGACGCCGCCCGCCGGCTGTCCCTGCCACTTCGAGCGGCGGAGCGAGACGTCCAGGATCAGCAGCGCGACGTCCCCCGCGCGCACCAGCTCCAGGACCTCGGCCGGGTCCTCCGTGAGCGTCACGTTGCAGCCGGCGCGCCGCTCGAGGATCTTGCGGAACAGGATGGCATTGTGCGCGTCGTCCTCGACCACGACCACGTGCTTCATGCCGCCCTCCGCAGCCCGTCGTCGGCCTCGCCGTCCTCCCCGTGCGAAACCTGCAGGTGCCAGTCGAGCACGTGCGGCAGCAGCTGCGGATTGTCGTGCACCGCGGTCTTCGAGACCACGTCGAGCACGAGGCCTTCCCGGAGCAGCCGCCGCTCCTCGTCGTTCCGCGGCTCGGGGAAGTTCGTGAGCACCATCACCGGCAGGTCCGGCTGGATGCCGGACAGCGTCATCTCGCGCAGCACGTCGTAGCCGCTCACCTCGGGCATCATCAGGTCGAGCAGCAGCACGTCGTAACCGTTGGGCTGCGTGCGCAGGATGTGCAGGCATTCGTCGCCGTTGTTCGCCACCTCCACCAGGTAGCG
>DATLUU010000589.1:0-4617 GCA_035577885.1 Verrucomicrobiia bacterium | reverse complement strand
CTGGTCGACAACAACGTCGATCCCTGCAACTGAGTCCCGCGGGCCGCGAAAGGGGGCGCGTCACGTTTCGTGGCGCGCCCCCGCGAGGTTTCAGCGCGTCGCCGAGGAGAGGCGCATGGGCGCGAACAGTCCGGGCGCGTCCAGCCAGCCCGCGAACTGGTAGCTGACGCCGAGCGAGTAGGTGTCGGTGCGGGTGAAGTCGGTGGGCGAATGATCCTGCTGGTGCTGGTAGCCGACCTGGAACGCCCACGCGTCCTCGAAGAAATAGTCGAGGCTCGTCGCGACGTTGAGCTGCCAGCGATCCACCTTGCGCTCGCTGCTCTTCCCGGGCGCCGAGGCGTCGTGGCGGATGTTCCCGGTCCACTGCCAGCGGTCGGCGATCGCCCACGCCGCGCCGAGCGCCGTGCTCCACGTGAGGCTCTCCGCGCCATCGGAGACGAGCGCGCGCGAGAACGCATCCGCCTGCCACTGCATCCCGAGCGGGCGGTGATACTCCACGAACAGGCCGGTGGAGATGCTCTCGTCGTGATCGTCGTGTTTCGTTCGCGGGGTGACGAGGACGGTGGAGTCGTAGAGCGTGTCGGCCAGGAACGTGAGCCTCCGGTACTCGCTCTTGTAGCTCAGGTGCGTCCAGGCTTTGCCGAGGACCACCTGTGGCCCGACCGAGAAGCCGCGGATGCGGGCGAACGACTGGGTCCTTAGCGCCACCGGCTCCAGGAGCCGCTGCACCGTGTACGCGTCGAGGCCGCCGGGGCCGAGCACGCCGTCGTCGGTGAGCAGCCGCTCGAGCTCGCGCCAGAAGTACTTCGTGGGCCGCTGGTGCGCGAACGACAGGTCAGCCTCCACCGTGTAGAGCGCCGCGAGCCGCTCACGCGCCGCCGCCGAAAGCTCTCCGTGGATCGTGCCGGTTTCGTGCAGGCGCTGCTCGAGCACCTGCACCCGGTACACCGGCGTGGCGTCGCGGACGCGGCCCCAGTCGACGGTGGCAAGGAGCGAGGCATTGGCGTCATAGGTCCCGGACGTGCGGTTGCTGAGGTACTCCTGCCTGTACGCGGGATAGAAAGGGCTCGGCACCGCTTGGCGAACCTCCTCATAGGAGGCCCATTGCTGCCTCGGCGCGATGAACGCGTTCGTCGACAGCGAGAAGCCGAGCGGCGCCTCCCAGGGGAAGCGGCTCAGCGCATAGAACGCCGACGCCCGCTCGAGCGCGCTCTCGTTCCGGCTATGCGTGAGGTAGGTCTCGTACGAGAGCGCGTTTTGTCCATCGAACGTCTGGATCGCGCCGTTGGCCAGGAGCGACAGCCCGTAGGCCCGCGAGCGGCGGTCGGAATCGAAGCCACCATAGAGCGAGCTGGCCGCCGTTCCGTTTCCCTGCCGAGCGACCGACTCGGAGCCGTAGGAACTATTGTGCAGCGTGCGATGGCCGTTCGCGGTGAGCCCTGCCGACCACGACACCCAGCGGTGCTCGGGGATCCGGTATTCGGCGTACGGGTCGTCCGCGAACGCCGGAGAAGCAGCGAGGCAGAGCGTCGCGACCAACGACTGGGCGAGGCGGCGCATGGGGAGGTTCTCCTGCGACGGTTCCCTGGAAGCCTCGAGGCTACGCGCTCCAGCCGCGGGGCCAGTAGCGAATTCTCGGCGTCAGGGCCTCAGATCCCGCCCGGCGCGACCCGTTCCGCGACGCCGAGCCCGCGCGCCTCGAAGCGGCCGGCGGGCCGGTAGGTCAACCCGACCTGCACCTGCGTCTGTCGCTGGAAGCCCGCTGGGGATTCGGGCGTGTCGTTGAAGAAGAACTGCGGTCGGGCCTGCTGCTGGTCGACGCCCACGAACGCCGACCACCGGTCCTCGAAGAAGTAGGAGAGCTGGCCCGACGCGCGCACCACCCAGGCCGGGCTGAACCGCGTGCCTTCGTGGTAGTAGCTCGTGGTCAGGCTCGTGAATGCACCGGTGGCGAGCCAGCGGTCCGCGACGATGTAGGTGAGCCCGAGGTCGCTCGAGGCGAGGAGCTGGCGGTTGGGACCGTCGCCGTAGCGGAACCCGCCGGCGATGTCCGCCTGCCAGCGCATGCCGAACGGGCGATGGACCGAGGCGTCGAGCGTCGCGAACCCACTCGACTGGTCCAGGTCGCTGCGGAAACTGCCCTGGCTCGCGGACGAGCCGATCAGAATGCCGCCCAGGTAGTCTTCGCTGGTGTTGTACGCATCGGCGTCGGTGTGGCCGCGGTTCAGGATCAGCTCGTAGCCAGGGGTGACCCGCCAGCCCGCGCTCCGCGTGATCGCGACCGAGAGCGTCGCGGGCTCGAGCGCGCGCATCAGCGACCAGGCGTCGAACGAGCCCGCCTCGATGGCGCCATCCTCGCGCAGCACTCGCTCGACCTCGCGCCAGAAGAACCGATCCGGCCGGTCGTGCGCCGCCAGGAACTCGCCGGAGACCGAGAACAGCTCGGCGAGTCGCTGGCGCGTGGACGCGGACAGCGGATGAACGAGCCGGCCCGTCGCCTCGAGCCGCTCCTCGAGCACCTGCATGTCGAACACGCCGGTCACGTCGCGGATGCGCCCGTAGCCGGGGCCGAGCACGAGGTCGGCGGAGCCCCGGTAGCGGTGGAACACGTCCCCGCTCGTGTTGATGGATCCCGTTCCGCCGACCACGGTGTTCGAGCTACCGCTCAGGCCAACCCGGTCGTAGCTGTACGAGGCAAAGGCCAAGGCATCGAAGCCCCACGCGGACGCTCCCCAGTACCGCGTTGTCGCGGCGCTCACGGTCGCCGAATACCTCGTGACGTCACGGTCGCTGGAGGACGCGTTGCCGAAGTAGGCACTCTCGTCCGAAGTCGAGTTCCAGTCACCGCCCGCGTTCACGAACAGGTCGGAGGTGTGGGGTTCCGACTCCGCGTGCCAGCGCGCGAACGCGGACAGGTTGCCTAACGCGTTCCGGACCTCGGAATGGAAGCTCGAGGACCCTCCGTCGCTGGAGCTCCACAGCGCGCGGGCGTTCACGAGCGAGGAGAACGAACGGGCCTCGGGGATGCGGAATTCCGAATAGGGGTCCTGTGCTGCGGCGACCGAGGCAAAGAGAATCGCGCTCGTGCACAAGAGCGCGAGGCGGATCCCAGGCATGGGAGTCCTCCGGGTGCGGCGGGGAGCCGGGGGCTGCGGGCACTGTACGGTCAAGGAGCCGGCGGCGCGAGGCTCATCGGCGCGAACGGGCGCGTCGCGCACAGGCAGGTCACGCCGAACGAGCTTCCTACCGCGGCGACTGAGGCTTCGTTCGCAGCCGCGGCGCCGGCACCGCGATCCCGGCGACCTGGAGCCCGGCGACCAGCGCCGCGAACATGATCACCATGCGGAACGCGGCCTCGATGCCGTTCACGACCTCCTTGTCGAGCAACAGCGCGAGGCTCCGAAAGCCGACGCTTCCCGGCACGAGCAGCAGCAGCGCGGGCGAGAGCGTCACGAGCGCCGGCGTGTGCCGCACGCGGGCGAGCCAGTTGCTCAGCAATCCCGCCACGAGCGAGCCCGCGAACACGCCCAGCTCGGGGCCGAATGCACGCGAACCGGCGCGGCTGCCGAGCACGGCGGCCACGCACACGCCGAGGATCGCCGGCGCGTCCTTGGGCCGCGCGCGCATGAGCACGGTGAAGGCGAACGGTGCGAGCGACAGCGCCGCCCACTCGCTCCACGGCGGGAGCGGCGTGGGGACGGCGGGCGTCGCGGCCCCGAACGCGAGCTGCGCCACGCGTGAGCCCAGCGCGACGCCGAACATGAGCACGAGAAAACGCATGATGGCGCCGGTCAGCCGCGCCGTGCCGGAGACGAGATGTTGCGCGTTCAGCTCGCTCATCGCCATCGACAACGTGAGCCCCGGCAGCCACACGATGAGCCCGCCGAGCGTGGCGAGATACGTGGAGAGCGGAGTGCGCGTCGCGAGCGCCGAGGCGGCGAGGGAGACGACGAACGCGGCGAATGGTTCGTGGAACGGCCGCAGATCGCCGGGCAGCAACCGCGCGGCCACGGCCCAGCCGGTGAGCATCGCCAGCGCCGCCGCGGCGGCGACCTCGGGCGCTCCGCCGCCCAGCAGGCAGGCGGCGCAGCCGCCGGCGATGCCGAACGCGACCGTGGTGATCGTGGTCCCCCACCGCGGCGTCTCGCGGTCGAGCGCGTCCAGCGCGGCGAGGCCCATGCGCGGCGTCTTCGTGCCGCCCAGCACCTCCTCGGCGATCTCCTGCACGCGGCCCAGGCGCTCGAGGTGCAGGTCGCCGGGCTCGACGCGCACGAGGAACGTGCGCTGGCGCTCCTGCGCCCCGAACGCGGCGAAGATCGACGTGGGCGTGGTGAAGAACTGCCCCTCGAGCCCGAGCCGCTGCGCCGCGTCCGCGAGCAGCTCCTCGATGCGATGCGACGAATAGCCGAGCGCGTGGAGCGCGCGACCCAGTCGCAGCACGAACGCGGTGGCGTCCTCGTCGGCCATGGCGCGCAAGCTACCGAAGCGCGGCGGAGCGCGCGAACCGGCGGCTGGCCCGGCTCCGGGCTCGGGTCGCGAGGACCGATGAGGCGACCGAGTCCTCAGGTCAACCGGGGTGATGGCGCTCGCCGAGCCTCATGGCGCCTGACTCGTCGC
>DATLUU010000588.1:0-3014 GCA_035577885.1 Verrucomicrobiia bacterium | reverse complement strand
CCCGGTCGCATAAGCCTTGCCCGGGAACGTGACCTTCCAGTACAGGGCCACCGCCGGGGAATAGAACACCGAGAACGCGTCGAAGTTCGGCGTCGTCGTGGTCTCGGACGGCCGCGTCACCTGGCCGTTCGCGAGCCGCGTCTGCACCCGTTGCCGGAACCCCACCGGCGAACCGATCAGCCCCTGCTCGATCAGCAGCGCGTACAGGTCGGGCTGGCCCTGGTAGCCCGGCGACACGGTGGCCGCTCCGGTCGAGACCGTGACCTCGTACGGCGAATCGGGGTCGAACCCGCCGAGCGAGAACACCACCCAGGCGCCGAGATGAACGACGTCTCCCTCGGAGCGCGCGTAGATGCGGTCTCCCCAGATCTCGTAGAACGTGCGGCGGTCGAGGTCGTTGTTCACCGGCAGTCGCCGGTGCGGCACGAACTGGAACGAGTCCGGTCCGAAATAGCCGCGGCCATCCGGCGGCCAGGCGGGCGAGGTCGCGAACGCATGCCAGTCGGTCACGTCCACGGCACGGCCATCGCCGTCACTCGAGGCAGGGAATCGCGACGGGTCCGGACCCGCCCACCAGAACTCGGGGGCGAGGTTCGACTGCACCCAGACCTGGATCCATCCGCCACCCGCGGGCTCGGGCACACGGAGCCGAAAGCCCAGGACCCCGGGCGGGAGTCCTGCGTCCGTCGGCGGCGCGAACTCCGGCGTGTCCACGTCGTACTCGGGGTGATTGTCGACGAAATAGTGATCCCCGCCCGGGCCTGGCACCCGCCAGCGCACCTGCTTCAGGATCGAGTGGACCGGAACCGAGTCGATGGACGCGGGCGGAAACTGCTGCGGCGCATCCACGAGGTACTCCACGTTGCGCTGCAGGCGCGTGCCGAAGTCGGCATCCTGCTCCACAACGGTGGCGATGAAGCGCAGCCGGGCGCGGGCCACCTGGGGTTCATGCGTCCGTGCGCTCGCCCACCCGAGCGCGGTCTCGTCGGTGCTTCCGCTCGCCGGCCGGCCAGCGACGGGGGACATGGGCTTGGAGCATGCCGTCAGCACCGCGGTCATGCACACGAGCGCGAACACGGCGCGGGTCAGGGGACTCGTCCGGGGACTCATGAAAGACCTCCTGATTCTCCCGGTCTTTCGGCCCCAAGGGAACCGACACTAGCCCCGCTGCGCTCGGCGGGGCAAGACCTTGATCAGGGGCCGGTCTGCACGCCCCCGTGCCGGCAACAATCGTCGCGGCATGTTCTTCGGGATGCCCCTCACGCTTCCGGCCCCACCCGACGAAACGCCCCCGGAGGTCTCCCTCCGGGGGCGTCGTTCAGCGACGTCCGTGTGCTCTGTGTGATGTCTAGTAGTCGCCGCCGTCGAAGCCACCGCCACCGCCCTGGCCGGGCGAGGCCGACTTCTTCTTCTCCGGGATCTCCGTGATCAGCGCCTCGGTCGTCAACAGCAGGCTCGCGACCGACGCCGCGTTCTGCAGCGCCGAGCGCGCGACCTTGGTCGGGTCGATGATGCCGGCCTCGAACATGTCGACCATCTGCTCCTTGTCGACGTCGAAGCCGGTGTACTTCTTCTCCTTCTTCACGCTCTCGACCACGACCGAGCCCTCGAGCCCGGCGTTCTCGCACAGCGTGCGGAGCGGCTGCTCCAGGGCGCGCTTGATGATGTTCACGCCGATGCGGAAGTCGCCTTCGAGCTCCGCCGCCAGCGTCTCGAGCGCCTTCTGCGCGCGGATGTACGCCACGCCACCGCCCGGAACGATGCCCTCCTCGACCGCCGCCCGCGTGGCGTGCAGCGCGTCCTCGACGCGGGCCTTCTTCTCCTTCATCTCGGTCTCGGTGGCCGCACCCACGTTGATCACCGCGACGCCGCCGGCGAGCTTCGCCAGCCGCTCCCGCAGCTTCTCGCGGTCGTAGTCCGACGTGGTCTCCTCGATCTCCTTCTTGAGCTGGCCGATGCGGCCGGTCAAGTCGGCCTTCTTGCCGTAGCCCTCGATGATCGTGGTCTTCTCCTTGTCGATCACGATCCGCTTCGCGCGGCCCATGTCCTCGATCTTGGCGTTCTCGAGCTTGATGCCGATGTCCTCGGTGATCACCTTGCCGCCGGTGAGCACCGCGATGTCCTCCATCATGGCCTTGCGGCGGTCACCGAAGCCGGGCGCCTTCACCGCGCACACGTTCAGCGTGCCGCGCAGCTTGTTCACGACCAGCGTCGCGAGCGCCTCGCCCTCGACCTCTTCCGCCACGATGAGCAGCGGCTTGCCACGCTGGGCAACCTTCTCGAGCACCGGGAGCAGGTCCTTCATGCTGGAGAGCTTCTTGTCGTAGAGGAGGACGAAGCCATCCTCGATGACGGCCTCCATGCTGTCCTTCTCGGTCACGAAGTAGGGCGAGATGTAGCCCTTGTCGAACTCCATGCCCTCGACGATGTCCTTCGTGGTCTCGATCGAGCGCGCTTCCTCGACCGTGATCGTGCCGTCCTTGCCGACCTTGTCCATGCACTCGGCGATGATCTTGCCGATCTCGGTGTCGCCGTTGGCGGAGATCGTGGCGACCTGCTCGATCTCCTTGTTGTCCTTGACCGGCTTGGACAGCTTCTTCAGCTCGGCGACGACGGTCTCGACGGCCTTCTCGATGCCGCGCTTGATGGACATCGGCGCCGAGCCGGCGGTCACGCTCTTCAGGCCCTCCTTGAAGATGGCCTCGGCGAGCACGGTGGCGGTGGTGGTGCCGTCACCGGCCACGTCCGACGTCTTGGACGCCACCTCGCGCACCATCTGCGCGCCCATGTTCTGGTACGGATCGTCGAGCTCGATCTCCTTCGCCACGCTCACGCCGTCCTTCGTCACCGTGGGCGAGCCCCACTTCTTGTCGAGCACGACGTTGCGACCGCGAGGTCCGAGTGTCACCTTCACGGCCTTCGCGAGGATCTCCACGCCCTTCATGATCTCGGCGCGGGCCTGCTCGCTGAACAGAAGCATCTTGGCAGCCATTGGGCCTCCGAATGGGTTTCAG
>DATLUU010000587.1:0-3777 GCA_035577885.1 Verrucomicrobiia bacterium | reverse complement strand
CGCCCCGCGAGCAGGCTCATGCCTGCATCCCGCTCACTTCGCGCCCGGATCGCTCGAGCGCGAGTACTCCTCCCAGCTCACGCCGCGATCCATGTGGCCGTCACCGATATAGCGGATGAGCTTCAGGAACCGGTCCGCGGGGATGTAGCCGGGCACGTTCACCAGGTGCGCGCCGTCCGCCTTGAGGAAGATCGTGGTCGGATAGCCCGTGACCTGGAACCCGCCGGCCAGCGCGCGCGCGGTCAGCGTCTGCCCCGCGTAGTTCAACTTCTCGGAGCCCTCGGCGTTCAACCGCACCATGACGAAGTGCTTGTTGAGGTAGTCGCTCACCTCGGGCTTGGCGTAGACGTCGCGGTCCATGCGCTTACACCAGCCGCACCAGTCCGTGTACACGTCCACGATCACGGGCCGGGTGCCGCCCGCGGCGGCCGCGAGGCCATCGTTCCAGCCCCGCCACGCCACGGGCGCGGCGCCGGCGACAGCGGGAAGCAGCAGGGCCACGGCCATCGATATCCACATCCGGCGGAGCATGGGTTCCTCTCTCGGGAGCGTGACACCAGCGTATCACGCCGCTGCGGCTTCAGGCGTAGACCGTGTGCCGCAGCGTCTCCGCCGGGCGCGAGGGGTCGAACCACACCCCCGCGAGCTCACGGCTTCCGAACTGGCCCGGGTTCACCACGGGCGTGTCGCCGACCACGTCGCGCCACGCGCCCGAGACGCGCGGCGACTCGTGGATGTGGCCCGAGAGCACCAGCCGCGGCTGGCGCATCTCCACGAACGCGCGGATCGCGCGCGAGCCCACGTGCTGCCGCGTGGCGATGACGTCGCAGCCGGTGTCGCGCGGCGGCGAGTGCAGCACGCACACCATGTCGCGCACGCTCCGGCGGTCGGCGAGCGCATCGAGCCCGTCGGCGATCGTGGGCGAGCGCCGCTCGGGATCGAAGCGGAACTCGCGCACACCCTCGCGGCCCGAGAGCCAGCCGTGGAGGCGGGCGGGATTCTCCTCGGCGCCGTCCTCCCAGCGCTCCCAGTCCTTGATCGCGAACGGCGTGATCGGCACCCAGGACAGCCCGCCCACGGAGATGCCGTCGACGTCGATCACGCGCGCGTGCAGCGCGCGCCACAGCCCGCCGTCGTGGCGCTCGAGCACGTCGTGGTTCGCGCTCCAGTCGTCGTTGCCCATCATCAGCAGCAACTCCGCGCCGGGGGCCGCCTCGCGCAGTCGGCGCGCGAACTCGACCAGGAACCCCTCCAGGAACACGCGCTGGTGCCCGACGCCCGCGGCGCCGGTGCCGTGGGGCGCCAGGTCGCCGCCGAGGATCACCGCGCGGGGCCGCCGCGCGACGGCGAGGCTCATGACCTGTTCGTAGAGTTCGCCCGAGCCGTGCAGGTCGGACGTGAAGAACCATTCGGCCAAGTTTCGCCTCCGCGCGGGACGCCGCCGCAGGCTACCCAAGCGCTCCGGGGGCCTCAACCGCCTCGCCTGCTCGCAACCAAGCGCCGCGGGTGTTTGACATGCAATTGGCCGATGGCGGCGCCCGGCGTGCTTGCATCCGCGCTGCGCGCTCCCGATACTTTTCGGCGCTCGCAGGCCATCCCGCCCTCCACCTTCCCCAACCCGGACCCCTCATGCCGAAGCCGCTCCGCGCTCTCCTCGCGGCCGTTCCGCTCCCGTTCCTCGCGCTCCTGCTCACCTCCACACTCCCCGGCGGCCCGGCGCGGGCCGCGGCGCCGGCCAAGTCGCTGCTCCAGAACGGCGACTTCGAGCGCACGCTCGCCGGCCATCCGTGGATGCCGGCCGGCTGGGACACGTCGCTCGCCGACCTGCCCACGGTGTTCTTCGGGCGTGACACGTTCCTGGTCCACACCGGGCATTGGGCGGTGAACGTGGCGAACATGAGCGCCGCCTACCCGATGGGACACAACTGGAGCCAGACGCTGCTCGTCGGCAAGGAGACGTGGGGCAAGACCGCGACGTTCAAGGTGTGGACACGCAACAATGGCGTCGATGGCCGCGCCTACCTCCTGCTCCAGGCCTACAGCGACACCGCCACGAAGATGGCGCGCATCTGGGGCGTGGACCACGACGAGGCGCTCAAGCGCATGGGCATCGGCAAGATCGACGACCCGCTGATGGACCTGGCGTGGAAGCGCGTGTGGTTCGAGGAACCGCTCACCGAATGGGTGGAGCGCGAGGCGAAGGTCCAGGTGCCGCCGGGCACGAACGTGATCTTCGTGCGCTGTGGCCTCAGCGGCACCGGCCAGGTGGTGTTCGACGACGCCTCGCTGACGCTCTCCGCGGGCATGCCGCCGGCGAAGGTCGCGAAGGGACAGAACCTGTTCGCCGACCCGGGATTCGAGGCCCGCGACATGGCGTGGGACATCGCGCTGCCGCCCTACGAGGGCGCGAAGGTCACGATCGACACCACGGTCGCGCACGGCGGTCGCGCGAGCGTGCGCCTGTCCGAGTTCTGGAACGGCCTCGTGGAGACGCGCATCGGTGTCGGCCAGCCCTTCGATGCGCGCGCATTGCGCGGGCAGCGCGTGCGGCTCTCGGCCTGGTTCAAGGGCGACTCGCTCAAGGGCATCGCCTACGTGAAGGTGTTCGCACAGGGGCTCCAGAGCCGCGTCACGCAATCACCCGGTGCCGAGATGCTCTCGAACACCTGGGATTGGCAGCAGCTTTCGATCGAGCTCGACATCCCCGACGACGCGGTGATCGTGTGGGCGAACCTGCAGGCGCAGGCGCCCGCGCGCGGCACGGTGTGGATCGACGACGCCTCGTTCGAGGTGCTGGGCCCGGTGCCGCCCCCTCCTGCCGCTGCGAGGCCGCCCCAAGGGTCGAAGAAGAACTAGCTCTGTACCACACACGATGGTCGTGGCCGGGTGGCATGTGCATCGCTACCGCGTGTTCGTGGTGCTTCGCAGCGAGTGCAGTCACACGCACTTGCAAGCAAGCTCTTGACACCCCTGCGATGCGGTCCGACAATTCGACTCGCAGCTGGGCAGAAAGATCTCCTTGGCAGGGAGCTTTCAGACCCGAACCGGGGTCCCGTTCGCTGCACGGGGCCTGCCTCGAAGGCGCGCGCGATCTCACGAGCGAGGTGAGTCGCGAACGGCGGAGGGGCCGCGCGGGACGGGGGCTGCAGACCATCCGCCTCACCAGCCCTGGGTGAAACCCTCGCGGATGGTGGTAGGGGCCCCCCCTCTACAGAACGCGCTGAACGCCTCGCGCACCGGGCCCATGGGAACGCCGCACCCGATTCGAGACCTCTCCCCTACTCTTCCACCTTCCGGCGCGCCACCGCGAGCGCCATGCGGCTGGTCGTGGCGTGGATGCGGACCGTGTCCTCGAACCGGCGCGCGTAGCCACCGCCGAGCGTGGTCGCCACCGCGATGCCGCGTCGGGCGCAGCCATCGATCACCGCGTGGTCGCGAGCCTCGAGCCCTGCGAACGTGAGCGCGAGCCCGCCGAGCTGGTCTTCGCGGTACGGGTCCGCGCCGGCCTGGTAGAGCACCAGCTCCGGCGCGAACGCCCACACGCGCTCGAGCGCCCCTGCGAGCACCGCGAGGTAGGCGTCGTCCCCGGTGCCGTCGTCGAGACCGACATCGAGGTCACTCGCTGCCTTGGGGCTCGGATAATTGTTCTCCTGGTGCACTGAGAGCGTGAACACCGCCGGCTCGTCACGGAAGATGTGCGCGGTGCCATTCCCCTGGTGAACGTCCAGGTCGACGATGGCGATGCGCTTCACCCGGCGCTCCGCGAGCATCGCGCAC
>DATLUU010000586.1:0-5457 GCA_035577885.1 Verrucomicrobiia bacterium | reverse complement strand
CGTGCTCGACCCGGCGACGGGGCACGCGCAGGCGTGGAACCCGAACGCGAACAACCAGGTGAACGCGCTCGCGATCGGCGCCACCGAGGTCTACGTCGGCGGACTGTTCTCGACCGTGGGCGGCCAGCCGCGCAGCCGCATCGCCGCGATCTCGGCCGCGACCGGCAGCGCCACGACGTGGGACGCGAACGCCGGGAACACGGTCCAGGCGCTGGCGCTCTCCGGCACCGCGCTCTACGCCGGCGGCGACTTCCTCACCATCGGCGGGCAGGGCCGCAGCCGCATCGCCGCGCTCGACCTCACGACCGGCAACGCCACCGCCTGGGACCCGAGCGCGTTCAGCACCGTGAACGTGATCACGCTCGACGGCACCCAGGCTTTCGTGGGCGGCGCCTTCAACGGCATCGGCGGCACCGCCCGCAACAACCTGGCGGCGATCGACGTCACCACCGGCGTGGTCACGGCATGGAATCCCAATGCGAACAACATGGTGCAGGCACTCGCGGCGACGCAGGACCTGATCTACGCCGGCGGCAACTTCTCGCAGGTGGGCGGGAAGATCCGCAACAACCTTGCCGCCCTCGACCTCACGAACGGCAACGCCAACTCCTGGGACCCGAACGCCGACGGCCAGGTCTCGGCGCTCGCCGTGTCGGGGAATCGCGTGTACGTGGGCGGGTTGTTCGGCAACGTCGGTGGCCAGCCGCGGGCGAACCTGGCTGCGGTCGACGCCACGACCGGGCTCGCACAGTCGTGGATCGCCGACGCCGACGACCAGGTGTTCGCGATCGACGCCAGCACGCCGGTCGTCTACGTGGGCGGCAACTTCGTCACCTTGGGCGGCGTGACGCGCAACTTCGTGGGCGCGGTGAGCGCCGCCACCGGCAGCGTGACCTCGTGGGACCCCAACGCCACCGGCACCGTGCGCGCGCTCTCCGTGACCTGCGACCGTGCCTTCATCGGCGGCTTCTTCACCACGATCGGTGGCGTGACGCGCAATCGCCTGGCGTCCGTGAACCTCGTGAACGGCCAGGCGCTCGGGTTCGATCCCAACGCGAACGGACCCGTGATCACGCTGCTGCCCCAGCCGGGGATCCTCTACGTCGGCGGCGTGTTCAGCACCGTGGGCGTCGCCGCGCGCAACCGTGTCGCCGCCGTGGATCCGCAGACCGGCGCCGTGCGCCCGTGGAACCCGAACTCGAACGGCACCGTGCGCGCGATCGTGGCGGACGGCACCTCGGCGTACGTCGCGGGCGTGTACTCCTCCATGGGCAACACTCCGTCCGGGAACCTGGCGGCGGTGAGCCTCGAGACCAGCGTGCCGTGCCCGGTCATCTCGCTCACCGCCCCGCCGCTGCCGGCGGGCGTGGTCGGCACCCCGTACGTGCTCCAGATCATCGCCTCGGGTGGCACCTCGTCCTACTGCTTCACCGTGAGCGCGGGCGCGCTGCCCGCCGGGCTCACGCTCAACTCCGCGACCGGGCAGATCTCGGGTACGCCGACCGCGGCCGGCGTCTCGGTATTCTCCGTGACCGCCGCCGACGTGCTCGGCTGCGCCGGCACGGCGGGCTACACGCTCACGATCGCGCCGGTGCCCGCCGTGAACCATGTGGCGGCGAACGGAACCGGCCTGTGCCTGAACCCATCGGCGCCCACCGTCGCGGTGCCGTTCGTGCTCACGCGAGGTGACGCGACCGCGCTCCGCGGCATCTCCACCACGTTCCAGCTCGAGGCCTCGAAGCTGCGGCTCGCCTCGCCCGGCACGCCGGCGTCGAACGTGCACCTCGGGACGTGGGCGGCTTCGTTCGCGAACCGCAGCGTCCAGGTGACGGACCTCGGATCCGGTCGCTACACGGTGGACCTGGTGCTGCTCGGCGCGCCGTGCGGCGAGCCGAACGGCGGCTCGCTGTTCACGCTCGACGTGGCAGCCGTGGGGCCGACCGGCACCGGCGCGATCACGGTGCAATCGGTGACCGCCCGCGACTGCAGCAACGGCGCGGTGGCGGTGAACGCGGGTGCGGCGACCACGGTCAACATCTCCGGCTCGACGATCACACTCTCGCCCACGACGCTGCCCGGCGGCTCGACGGGCACTTCGTACAGCCAGACCCTCACCGCTTCGGGAAGCCCGGGACCGTTCACGTTCGCGATTTCGTCCGGCGCGCTCCCGAACGGGCTCACGCTCTCGAGCGCGGGACTCCTCTCCGGAACCGTGCTCCAGGCGGGCGCGTTCAACTTCACCATCGCGGCCACCGAGGCCGGCGGCTGTGCCGGGTTCCGCGCCTACTCGGTGACGTTCACCTGCCCGGCGATCGCGGTGACGCCGGTGTTCCTGCCCGATGGTGCCCTGAGCACGCCCTACTCGGCGACGCTCGATGCGCCCGCGGGCGTGGCGCCGCGGACGTACGCGGTCACGGCGGGCGCGCTCCCGAACGGCGTCACCCTCGCGCCCTCCGGCGCGCTCTCCGGGAGCCCGACGCAGGCGGGCACGTTCACGTTCACGATCCAGGTCACCGACGGCGCCGGCTGCACCGGCTCGCGCGACTACTCCGTCGACATCTTCAGCACCGCGCCCAACTCGAGCGTGGCCGCCAACACCACCGGGCTCGCGATCTCCACCGCACACCCATGCGTGAGCGTGCCGATCGTCTACACGCGCGGCGAGGCAACGCCGGCGCGCGCTGTCTCGGTGTCGTTCCAGCTCGATGCCACGAAGCTGGCGCTGTGCTCGACCCCGGAGTCGAGCGTGCACCTGGGCTCGTGGTTCAACGGCTTCTCGAACACGCAGATCCTGGTCACGGACGACGGCGACGGCGCCTACACCGTGGACGTGACGCTGCTCGGCCTGCCCTGCGGCATCACCACCGGGGGCACGCTGTTCACGGTCGACCTGAAGTCGGTGGGCGCGGACGGCTCGGGCGCGATCACGGTGACGCGCGTCAAGTCGCGCGACTGCGACAACACGCCCATCGCGGTGGCCGCGGGGGCACCCACGACGCTGCGCATCCAGAACACGCCGATCACGCTCGCGCCGCCGACACTCCCGAACGGCCTCGTGGGCCAGCCTTACTCGCAGGCGATCACCGCCGAGTCCGGGGTGGCGCCGTTCACGTTCTCGGTGAGCGCGGGCACGCTGCCGGCGGGGCTCACGCTCTCCACCGCCGGCCTGCTCGCCGGCACGCCGGGTGGCACGGGCAGCTTCTCGTTCACGGTCTCGGTGGTGGACGTGGGCGGCGTGCCGGGGAGCCGCGCCTACACGATGAGCGTCGCCTGCCCGGTGATCTCGATCACGCCCGGCTCGCTGGTCGATGCGCAGCTGAACCAGCCGTACTCGGTGTCGCTCGTCGCTTCCGGCGGCACGGCGCCCTACCAGTTCACGATCCAGTCCGGCAGCCTGCCGGCCGGGCTCACGCTCGCGAACGATGGCCAGATCACCGGTACGCCCACGTCCACCGGCGCCGCGGTGTTCACGGTGGTTGCCGTCGATGACTTCGACTGCGTGGGCACCGAGGTCTACACGCTGCCCGTGTTCACCGATCCCGCGATCTCGCGCGTGAGGCCGGTCACGGCGGGCCTCTGCCTGTCCGGGGCGCACACGTGCGTGAGCGTGCCGTTCGTCTACACGCGCGGCGACACGACGCCCGCGGCGGCCGCGCACGTGACGTTCCAGCTCGATCCGCGCTTCGCGCTGTGCGGCACGGCCACCTCCAGCATCCACATCGGCAGCTGGCTCTCGAGCTTCACGAACAAGACGTTCCAGGTCGTCGACAATGGCGGCGGCAGCTACACGGTCGACCAGTCGCTGCTCGGCCTGCCGTGCGGCCCCACCACGGGCGGCACGCTGTTCACGGTGGACGTGGCCGCGGTCGGCGGCGACGGCGTGGGCGACATCACGGTGACCGAGGTGCGCATCCGGGACTGCTCGAACCAGCCGCTGCCCGGCCAGCCGGGCCCTGCGGCGCAGCTGGTCGTGAACCACTCGGCGCCGCCGCACATCTTCGACCTCGCCACGACCCAGGTGGTCACCGGCAATCCCGCCGGCTCGCGCACCGGGATCACGGTCACGTTCACGCCGCCCGCCCCGGGCACGGTCGCGCTCTACCGCGCGCCGTTCGGGAGCTATCCCGAGTACGACGACGACGGCGGCGTGGCACCCGACTCCGCGGCAGCGCCCGGCGCGCCGTGGACGCTCGTCACCGGCGCCGCCGTCTCCGGGCTCGTCGACACACCGCCCGTGCGCGGGTTCTTCCACTACGTCGCGTTCCTGAGCGACTCGTGCGGCAACGTGTCCGCGGTCTCGAACCGCAGCTCGGGCTCGCTCGACTACCACCTGGGCGACGTCACCGACGGCATCACGCGCGGGAACGGCGACAACAAGGTGACGCTCGTGGACGTGACGCTGCTGGGCGCGCACTACGGGAAGACCGGTGCCGCGATCACCACGGCCGGCGTCGGCTACCTCGACGTGGGTCCCACGGTGAACGGCTCGAACACCGGGCGGCCGGCGACGGACGACGTGCTGGGTTTCGACGACCTGATGGTGTTCTCCACGAACTACCACGTGGTGTCGTCGCCGCAGTCGGCGGGAAGCCCCGATGGCAAGGGCGTGGCCGCCGCCGGCGAGTCGTTCGAGCTGGACGCACCGGCGCTGGTTGCGGCGGGCGACGAGTTCGACGCCGTGCTCCACCTCTCGGCCGCGGGCACGATGCAGGGCTTCTCGGCTCGGCTCGGCTGGGACGCGGGCGTGCTGCAGGCGCTGGGCGTGACGAGCGCGGGCTTCCTCGAGGGCCAGGAGGGCATCGCGCTGTCACCGGGCCCGGCGGGCGTGGATGGCGCGCTGCTGGGCGTGCGGGGCAGCGGCATCCGGGGCCAGGGAGACGTGGCGCGCTTCCACTTCCGCGCGCTCCGGGACGGCGTCACGGGCTTGAAGATCGCGAGCGTGATCGCACGCGACGCGACGAACCGGCCGCTCGCGGCGGCATCGCTGGCGCAGACGGTCCAGGAGTCGCTGCCGACGCACACGATGATGCTGTCGCCGTCGCCGAACCCGGCGCGTGGGCTGTCGACGCTGGCGTTCGCTCTGTCGGAGCGCGGTGAGGCGGAGCTGTCGATCTTCTCGGTCGATGGTGCCCGGGTGCGCACGCTGGCGCACGGGCCGCGCGAAGCGGGGGCGTACAAGCTGGCGTGGCGTGGCGAAGACGACGCGGGCAAGCCGCTCGCACCAGGCGTCTACTGGGCCCGCCTGACAACCCGCGGCCTGACGTTCACGCGGCGGATCGTGTTCTTGCGCTGATCCGTCCTCGCTGACTCGAAACCCCCGCCGTTCGCCAGCCCGTGCGGTTGGGCGTTCGGCAGCCTCGCTGACTCGAAACCCCGCCGTTCGCCAGCCCGTGCGGCTCGGGTCGTTCGGCGGGGCCTCTCGACCGAGGGGACGCTCCCTGCGGGCATCCTGCCCTC
>DATLUU010000585.1:0-3471 GCA_035577885.1 Verrucomicrobiia bacterium | reverse complement strand
GCTTCGCGCGACGCGGTCTTCAGCTCTCGGATCTCGCGCCGCAGCTTGCGCACGAGCTTCACGAGGTCGTCGCGCTCGCGCGTGAGGTCGCCGGTGAGCCGTGCCATCGTCTCGACCTCGTCCACGTTCTCGGCGACTTGGTTCATCTCCGCGACGCAGTTGGTGCAGATGGCGAGCACGCCTTCGCCCTCGATCTGCACATCGGTGTTGATGACATCTTCCACGCGGCCACAGGTGTAGCAGGCGGACTGCGCGTGGTAGAACTCGGCAGAGGCTTCGCGGGTGAACATGGCGGGTCCTTCAGTCGGGGATGCCGAGCACGGCGTTGTCTTCGTGCCCAGTGTACCGGGGGCCGTGGTCCTTCCACCTGTCCCACATCGCCTGCACCGAGTGGTCGCCCACGCCGAACTCGTCCGCGAGCACTGATTCCATTGGCTTCGCGGGCACCGCCAGGTCCTCCGACATCGCGAAGGCGTACATGATCGCGTCTCCGCGGTCGGGGCTCGGCACCCCGCGCTTGCGCATCTCGGCCTTCGTCTCGACTCGGATCTTACCGGCCTGGATCGAGTAGTGGATGCCGGTGAGCTGCTCGCGCGTCTTCGGGTCGTCGATCGCGATCTTGATCTGGCCGTGGTCGAACTTCTGCCGGAGCGCCCACCACCACGCCGAGCGCGTGTTCGAGTATGCTGTGCCGGCGCCGAGCGCGCCGCGGAAGGGAATGAGCTGTGCCTCCCTTCGCAGCGGCAGCGCCTCGGCGTAGCCGATCGCGCCGGCCCCGACGCCGTCCGCGTCGTACACGAGGTAGTCGGGGTCGTAGTCGCGCACGGCCGCGGTGACCGGCCCCTGGAAGAACAGGTCGGGGCGCATCGCCGGGAAGGTGCGGATCTCGACGACGGTGTTGCCATCACGCACCGCGATCGTGTTCTCCGACGTGCCGTAGGGCGCGATGTCGACGCCGAGCTGGCGCACGCCCGCGTAGCCGTCGACCTTCAGCGCCTTGTCGTAGCTGTCGGAGTTGATGAGCGTGTCGTCGCTCATGCCCCAGAACTCGGCGAGCACGCGCGTCGTCCACTCGTACGTGCCCGGCCCCATGCCCTGCTCCTCCAGCTCGGCGAGGAAGCGCGGAGTGATGAGGTTCGAGGCCGGCGGCACGGGCTCACCGGTGAAGTGCGGCGTGTCGAACGCGGTGATCTTGATCGTCTTCGTCCCGGCGCTGCGCGTCTGCTTGGCCGCGTACGTCTCGTCGGTGGTGGGGTTGAAGATCAGGAGCAGGCGCGAGTCACCGGACGCGAGCAGGGACGTGATGCCCTGGCTCACCTCCTCGGACGCGCTGGTCGCCTCGTCGCCGAGGATGAGCTTGTGCGCTGCGTGGTAGCCCTGGAGCCCCTCGGCCGTGTCGGTCGCCTGGCCGATGATGAAGTGCTCGGGCTGGTGCCTGATCCACAGGTCGCGCGGCGCGAGCGTGCCGTCCATCTGGATGCGCTTGTTGATGTCGGGGTACGCCATGCGCAGCTCGCCCCAGAGGTTGTCCTTCAGGTGCTCGAACTTCGACGACATCGTGATGACCTTGGCACCGAGGCAGCCGCCCTTCGTGCCGGTCGGGTCGCACACCATGCACGCAGTGCCCGGCGTGTAGCTGTCGTAGAAGGCGAGCGCGAGCCGGCCGGCGAGCCAGGTCTTCCCCGACGCGTTGCAGCTCGGCACGGCCACGCGCGCGCGGTAGTGGCTCAGCTCCTGCGCGATCGTCTTCTGCCGCGACCAGAGCGCGCCGCCGCCTGACACCTCGATCCACGCGCCGAGATCGCCCTGCCCGAGCAGCCGGAGCCGCTCACGGGCGCTGGTCGTACGCATGGTCGCCTCTCAGACTCGGGTCCACACCTTCACGACTACCGTCTTCCACCCGTAGATCCGGGTGCCGACGAACCGCGTGGACGGCGGACGCGGCACGTACCGGCGGGGGCGCGCGATGAGCGCCATCGTCAGAGCAGCTCAGCGACCCAGAGGGTGCCGTTGAGCGTGATCGCGTCGGCGCCGGCCGTGGTGATCTTGACCACGATGCGCGTCTGCGCGGCCGAGCAGGTGGGGGCCAGCTCCAGCGGCCAGAACTCCCGCATCGGAACGCGGACATTCCAGCCGAGCCCAGCGATGTTGTTGGTCGCGCCACCGCCGACCACGGCGACGGTCGTGTCGTTCACGCGCGCCGTGAATGAGGCGGCCGTGTCGTTCTCCTGCACGGGCATCGCGGTGCCCGAGGCGCCGCCGGAGCCGACCGTGGCGAGGCCGCGGACGATGGTGATCGGCAGCAGCTCCTCCTGCGCGTCACCGGCGTCGGCGCCCACGCCGACGTTGTCCAGGCTCATGCCCAGGAGCACGACAGGCTTGTTGGTCGCCGGGGCGATGTCCCAGAGGTCCATCGCGTTCGTCGCCGGGAGGTTGGCACCGAGGAAGGGAACGGTGTAGATCCGCATGGCTCTAGAGTACCGGGCTCACGGGGTACCCCACTTGGCCGAGGCGTAGGTCCGCATGTTCGTGCGGTTCGTGCTGCTCATCGCGTCGAGGGTGATACCCGTCTCGCCGAGCAGCGCGGCGCACGTCCACCCGTTCCAGATCTGCGTGAACGTGCGCGGCGAGCAGGTCAGCCCGGAGACGGTCGTGCCATCCACCGTGTAGGACGACGAGGCGCCATTGAACGTGACGATGATGAGGTGGATATTGTTGTCGGCGGCGATGCTCGACGTGAAGCCGGTGCCGCCGCCGTTGCCGGCCCAGTTGGACGAGGTCAGGAACAGGCCGGTGTTCACCCCATCCGTCATCCACTGCTCCTGCACGCCGAGCCCGCCAGTGATCTTGACGACGCTCCACCACGTGTAGGGCTGCGCCTTGCTCAGCGTGTTGGTCGTGGCGATGCCCTTACCGCTGGCGAGCGAGACGCAGTTGAGGCCGTTGAGGCCGCCGACGCTCTGCGTTCCCTCACCGCCAGGGTTGTTGTCGCCCATCGTCGGGCCGCCGGCAGCGGAGCAGTCGTCCACTGACGTGACGAGGCTACCGGAGAGATGTACCTTCCCGCTCGTGTTGGAGTAGTCCCACCAGGCGTAGAGGTTCGGCAGCGACGCGGGCGTGAAGACGCCCGACACCTTCGAGCCGACCCAGAGGCCAGAGTGCCGGCGGCTGCGGAAGTCGTTGTACTGGGGCGGTGGCTTCAGGTAGTCCATCAGGTCGTGTCCATCCAGATGTCGCCGGGGCGGGGTGACGTGGGCGCGACGTTCCCCACGGTGACGAGCGGCCCCCACTTCACGCCAGCCGGCGAGGTGGAGGAATCTGTCACCAGGATACGCTCTGACCACGACGGCCCCATTGCCAGGCTGCCGGCCGTGTGGAGCGCGGTGTACGTCCCGGCGCTGAGGCCGACGATCAGGTCACCCATCGCCGTGATCGTTGCCTTCACGTCGTCGTCGACCCACTGCACGTCGC
>DATLUU010000584.1:0-10550 GCA_035577885.1 Verrucomicrobiia bacterium | reverse complement strand
GCGGTGCCCGATGAACACCTTGTAGCTGCCGTCGTCCATGCGCACCGGGATGCTCACCGTGAGGCAGCGCTTGGGCGTGCGCAGGATCGCGCGCATGCCCTCGTCGAGCTGGAGCCGGTCGGCGGCCTGGTCGAAGTAATGCTGCGCGATGTCGAACGGGTTCAGGTTCTCGGCCTTCAGGTTCACCACGCTCATCCGATCCTCCCTGGTATGGCCGAGTCGGCGAGCGCCTGCCAGGCGAACCGCACGTTCTCGGCATGCACGTCGTTCATCGCGTACGCGGCGTCCTTGCCCAAGTAGTCCATGCGCGCCAGCTCCGCGCGCGTCTCCTCTATCGACAATCCTCGCTTCCACGCCTCACCGACGCCATGCTCCAAATGGAGCAGGTAGTCCATGTCGCGGAGCAGCCGCTTGTAGCCGTCCCGCCGACCGTGGGCGACCGGCCCGTGGCCGGGCACCAGCAGCCTCACGTCTTCCTGTTCGAACAGCCAATGCAGCGCCTTCAAGCTCGCGCGGTACACCCACGGCGCGGCGTCGAGCCAGGGGATCTCGATGTCCGAGAGCAGATCGCCGGCCACGAGCGTGCCGAACGCGGGGAGCCAGAGAGCCAGGTGGCTCCCCGAGTGGCCGGGCGTATCGTAGGTCACGACGTCGAACGGTCCCAGCGTCAATAGTGCGGTCCCGCGCGCGGTGAGCGCTGGCCGGAACGGCAGGAACGGCTGCGGCAGCTTCTCGCCCTCGCCGCCGATCCACTCCTCGGCGTCGGCCGCGATCTTGGCCGCGTCGCGCTCCAGCTCGTCCTGGAAGCCGACGTGGGCGAACGTCGTCGCGCCCGGGAACCAGGGCAGCGCCAGCACGTGGTCCCAGTGCGGGTGCGTGAACGCGAGCGCCACGTTCTCGAACCGCGGCGCGGCCGCTGCGACCGCGCTCGCGATATCGTCCAGCTCGCTCGGCAGCACGCCGGCGTCGATCGCCAGCACGTGCCCATCCGCCGCCAGCACCACCGAGTTCATGGCATAGCAGCGGCTCGTGCGCACGCGCACGCCGGGAACGGGCTCGGACCAGGCCGTCATGATGGTCCCAAGGAAGACGGCTCCGTCCCGCGATCGCGAGCGGAGCCACAAAGGATGTTCATGAAAAATCTCACGGCTCCGTGGGCACGTGGATCGTGCCGGCGACGATGAGCTTCTCCAGCGAGTCGACCTTCGCCTTGACCGCGTCGGGGATGAGCGCCTTGTTGCGGTCGTCGTACACCCACGTCACACCGTTCTCGGCGAGGCCGAAGTCACGCACGCCGCTTCTCCACTGCCCGTCCTTCACCTCCTTGATGGTGTCGAACACGGCGGTGTCCACGCGCTTCACCATCGACGTCAGCACCACGCCGGGGGCTTCGTCGTACTGGTCGGAGTCGACGCCGATCGCCAGCTTCTTCAGCTCGCGTCCGGCCTCGAACACGCCGAGGCCGGTGGAGCCCGAGGCGTGGAAGATGATGTCGGCGCCGCCGTGGTACTCCGCGAGCGCCAGCTCCTTCCCCTTGGTCGGGTCCTTGAACGCCGCGCCCGTGGTGCCGGCGTACTTGATCATCACCTGCACGTTCGGGTTCGCGGCCCTGGCGCCGGCCACGTATCCCGCCTGGAACTTCTTGATCAGCGGGATCTCCATGCCCCCGACGAACCCGATCTTGCCGGTCTTGCTGAGCAGCGCCGCCAGCGCCCCGACGAGGAAGCTGCCCTCCTCCTCTCGGAACTTGAGCGCCACCAGGTTCGGCGGCAGCGTGTCGCCCGGCGTCACCGTGTAGTCGATGCACGCGAATTTCTTGTCCGGGAACTCCTTCGCCAGGTTGCGCACGTCGTCGGTGAACAGGAAGCCGACGCCGAAGACCAGCTTCGAGTCGCCCGAGGCGAGCTGGCGGAGCTGCGCTTCGCGGTCGGAGCCCTCGCTCGTCTCCAACGTCGTGAAGCGGATGCCCAGCTCCTTCTGCGCCTCCTGGAGGCCGTTGTACGCGGCGTCGTTGAAGCTCTTGTCGCCGCGGCCGCCGATGTCGAACACCAGGCCCACCGGCAACTCACCGGTCACGGGCTTCGACGACTCCTGCGCGGGCTGGCTACACCCCGCGGCGGCGAGCAGCGCGACGAGGGCTGCGACGAGCGGCTTGCGGCTGGCCATCATGGTCTCCGTTGGGTGCGGCCACCGGACGCGCCCGGCGGCCCAGGTCGAAGCAGCGCCGGCAGCGCGCCTCGTAGATCTCGGCGCCGCCCACCACGACGCGGCCGCCGCGCTGCACTTTTCGATAGGTCCGATTGGCGGGCGCGCCGCAGACGACGCAGATCGCCAGCGTCTTGGTGATGTACTCGGCGACCGCCAGCAGCTGCGGCATGGGCTCGAACGGCCGCCCGCGGTAGTCCTGGTCGAGCCCGGCGACGATGACGCGCTTGCCCATGCGCGCGAGCTTCTCGCACACGTTCACGAGCTCGGCGCCGAGGAACTGCCCCTCGTCGATGCCGATCACCTGCGCCTCGTGCGCGTGCTTCAAGACCTCCGCTGCCTTCTTCACCGAGCGCGACGGGATCCGCACCTCGTTGTGGGACACGATCGCGTCCTTGGCATAGCGATCGTCGATCGTAGGCTTGAAGATCTCCACGCGCTGGCGGGCGATCTGCGCGCGGCGCAGCCGGCGGATCAGCTCCTCCGTCTTGCCGCTGTACATGCTGCCGACGATGACTTCGATCGAGCCGGTGTCCGGGAACGTGCGGGTGGGTTCGCTCATGGGACCAGTCTACGGCGTGACCGGCGCCGCCGCGTCCACGCCGCGCTCGCGGAGCAGCTCGCGGATCTTTGTCTTGACCAGGTCGATCGCGACCTTGTTGTGGCCGCCGCCGGGGATGATGACGTCGGCGAAACGCTTGCTTGGCTCCACGAACTGGAGGTGCATCGGGCGCACGCTGTCCTCGTACTGGCGAAGGATCGAGTCCACCGAGCGCCCGCGCTCGAGGATGTCGCGCCGCAGCCGGCGGATGAGCCGGACGTCCGAGTCGGCATCCACGAACAGCTTGATGTCCATCAGCGCCCGCAGCTCGGGGTCGTGGTAGATGAGGATGCCCTCGAGCACCACCACCAGGTGATCGCTGATGTGCCGCGTCTCCGTGGAGCGCTCGTGCTTCCCGTAATCGTAGACCGGCTGGTCGATGGCGTGGCCCTCGAGCAGCTCGCGCAGGTGCTGGCGCAGCAGGTCGTGGTCGAAGGCGTCCGGATGGTCGAAGTTCCGCGCCTCGCGGTCGCGGAACGGGATCTCTTCCAGGTTCTTGTAATAGCTGTCCTGGTCGATCACGACCACGCGCTTGGAGCCCAGCTCGCGCACGATGGTACGCGCCACGAGCGTCTTGCCGGACCCGGATCCGCCGGCGATGCCGATGAGGATGCGCCGAGACATGCCGAGAAAAAGGTAACATAGCCCCATGCCGCGCGGAGCGGCGTCAGAAAAGGGGCTGGCTATGGCAACGCCTTTGGACGAAGTGCAGCTCGCGGCCGCACTGGAGAAGCTCCCCGGCTGGGAGCTGCGTGACGGCAAGCTCGCGCGCGTCTATCGCTTCAAGGATTTTGGGGACGCATTCGCGTTCATGTGCGCCTGCGCGCTCCGCATCCATGCGCTGGACCACCACCCGGAGTGGTCCAACGTGTACTCGACGGTGAAAGTCGAGCTGGTGACGCACGACGCCAAGGGCATCACCGTGCGCGACGTCGAGCTGGCGAGCGTGATGGAACGGATCGCGAAACGGTTCGAGAGCGCGTGAACGCCTAGGCGCCGCTGCGCTCCATCAGCAACTGGTCGCTGCGCTCCATCAGCACCTGGCCGCTGAAGCGCTTCCATTGCTCTTTCTTCTCCTGCGAGGCGAACCAGCCGAAGATCGCCCACACCCAGGAGAAGGGCGGCAGCCGCTTCAGGCGCTTGCCCTCGAGCAGCGTCGAGCGGTATTCCAGCTCGCGCCAACCATAGGCCTCGAAGAACTTCGTGCCCTCGGGGGGAGCGAACTTGAACGGCGCGTTCTGGAGCGCGCGCGGCCCCTTCCAGCGCTTCTCCATGAACTGGAGAAGCATGGGGGACGCCAGGTCCGTGAGCCAGTAGCGAACGTGCGGCGCGCTCGCCAGCTCGCGCGCGAGCGAGGCCACTTCTGTGGGATCCAGATAGATGATGAGGCCTTCTGTGAGAGCGAGCACATTCTTGGCCCCACCCGTGAACTCGTCCAGCACCGCGCGCAGCGCGCCCGGTTCTCTGAGATCCGCCGCACGCGTGGTGTAACGACAGCGCGGTGTCTCAGACACCATGCCCTGCCGTTTGTGCTCCAGCATCCCGGGCAGATCCACGTCCACCCAGTGCGTCTCGGGCGGGAGCGGCAGGCGCCACGGCCGCGCGTCCAGCCCGGCGGCCAGGTTCACCACCGTATCCACGCCGCGCTCGCGCACGAGCCGGAGGATGATCTCGTCGAACACCTGCGTGCGCACCACCATCGGCCAGCTGATCCCGCGCGCGCCGGGGACGGTGTCCATGATGCGCCTGCCCCGTTCACCGGCGAGGCGGCGCGCGAACGGGTCGTTGAACAGCGCGTCCTTCCGCTCGCTCTCCTGCGCGCGATAGAGCGCCACCCAGAGCGCGGTATCTGAGACATCACGGATGGCATCGTCGGGATCGGCCATGGTGGGCCTTCTTCAGCGAGCCGGCGTGAGCAGCAGCGTCGTCTGGTGCTTCGCGTCCGTCATCCACTCGTAGAAGTAGCTGTGGCCGATCTTCTGCGTGCGGAAGCGCTGCAGGTACCCGGCCCAGAAGCCATCGCCCATCCACAGCGCGCGCGTGGCCATGTTGTTGGAGAGCGTCCCCAGTCCGCCGGGATCGGTCTTCAACCGGGTCATGATCTCGATCGGGATCAGGTCGCCGAGGAGCCAGCTCACGCTGCGGCGGATGCCGTCCAGGACGGTCTTGTCCACCATCTGCCCGCCCACCACCTGGAGCTGCTCGTAGAGCGCGCCCGCGAGGAGGTCGGGATCGGTCGCGTCGGCGCGCACGGGCGGGTAGAAGCGCACCAGCTCGGGCTCGTCGAAGAGCGAGTACTGGAAGCGCGACATGAGCGGCTGCTGCGGCTGCCCCCAGGAGTTGATCACGCCCGGTCCGGTGACGAGCATGCCCAGGTAGAACGCCGGATGGAGCGAATCTGTGAGAGCCGGCGACTCGACAGCGACCACGCCGACCGGCGCTGTGAGATCCTTCCACGTCATCGTGCGCTTGCCGCCGCGGAGTCTGACCTGGACCGTATCTGGCATCGCGGGCCCGGCCGGGAGTTTGTCGAAGAGCGTCCCCACCAGCGCGCGCACGTCGACGCCCGAGAGATCGCCCGCCAGCGCCAGCGAGGCGTTGCCGGGTTGGAAGCGGGCCCGGAGCAGCGGTTCGATCTCTTTCACCGTCATCTTGTCGAGCCTCTGGAGCGAGGCGCGCTTCAGGATCTGCTCGTCGTTGAGGCCGCGGGCGACCAGCCCCACGCGCCAGTAGAGCGCGTCGGCGGCCTCGGCGAAGAGCCGGCTGCCGACGTCGCGCCGCACGCGGGCGAGTGCGGTCTTCAAGCTGGCGTCCGTCACCTGCACGCCGCCGAGTCGCTTCGCTACCTGCTGCAGCACGCCGGCGAGCTGCGCACGGGAGGCGATCTCGGTGAAGCGCACGAGGCGGTTGCCCGTGCGCGACTCCCAGCCGAGCGGGCGCAGGCTCGCCATCCCCTCGCGCGTGCGCTCCGGAACGTCACCGGCCGCACCCGTGAACTGCAGCTCGGCGAGCAGTTCCCCGAGCCCATCGCTACCGGCGGGGTCGTAGCCGGAGCCGGCGCGGAACGCGAGCGTCACCGACACCCCCGGCGTGTGCGGCACGTGGAGCGTGCGCACCTCGAGGCCGTTCGCGAGCTTCCAGGCGTCGGCGACCGTGCTGTCAGCGCGCATCACGGCCGCGGCAGCGGGGGCGGCCAGGGATACGAGCAGCGCGAACACCAGATTTGTCGGTGATATGAGAGACGAGCGTCGCGACACGTGCACCTCGGCGGGGTGCTCAGAGAACGGGCAAGGCCAGCGAGTGTAGCGCAAGCGCTCACCCGCGGTGTCCGGGCCCGGTCATGGTGCCGGGTTTCGCGCCGGCGGCCCGCGGCGAGCAACCTCGCGCCGCGCTCGCCGTTTCGCGAGCGTCTCGGCTAGACTGCCCGACCCATGCGGACCCCCACCGAGAGCGAAGTCCGGAAGCTCGTGCGCGAGGCCGTGGAGCGCGCGCTCGGAGTCGCCGGCACGCCCGAGCCCGCCCCGAAGCGCGAGACGCCGCCGGTGTCACCCAGGCGCGTCGCGATCGGCGCCGACCACGGCGGCTTCGCGCTCAAGGAGATCCTGCGCAAGGCCATCGCCGACGAGATGGGCTGGCAGGTGCACGACTGCGGCACGCACTCGGAGGAGGCGGTGGACTATCCCGACTTCGCCGCCGCGGTGGCGCGCGAGGTGGCGAGCGGCCGGGCCGCGCGCGGCATCGTGGTGGATGCCGCCGGCATCGGATCGACGATGGCCGCCAACAAGATCGCCGGGGTGCGCTGCGCCCTCTGCCACGACGACGCCACGGTGAAGAACTCGCGCGAGCACAACGACGCCAATGTTCTGGCCCTGGGGGCCAAGGTCGTGAACCGCGGCGCCGCGGTGCGGCTCGTGCGGCTCTTTCTCACCACGGAGTTCGCCGGCGGCCGGCACGAGCGCCGGGTGAAGAAGATCATGGCCCTGGACGGGCAGCGATGACGAGGGAGTGCTCGATGATCAGGCTGCCGAGCCAGGCGAGGGAAGCTTGAGACTGACGCTCGAGACCATACGCAGGCTGCCCAAGGCAGAACTGCATTGTCACCTCGACGGCAGCCTGCGCCCACGCACCGTGCTCGAGCTGGCGCAGGAGCAGGGCGTCGAGCTGCCGACCACGAAGCTCGGACCCTTGACCAAGCTTCTCGAGGCCGGCAAGCGCACGCGCAATCTGGGTGACTACCTCAAGATCTTCGACCTCACCCTTGCCGTGATGCAAAAGAAGGAAGCGCTCTATCGCACCGCTTTCGAGCTGGTCGAGGACTGCGCCGGCGAGACGATCCGGCACCTGGAAGTGCGCTACTCGCCGATCCTGCATCGCAAGAAACGCCTGCCGTTCGAAGACATCGTCGACCCGGTGATCGCCGGGCTCCGTGACGCCGGCGCCAAGTACAACATGTCGACCGGTGTCATCATCTGTGGCATCCGCAGCATGGCGCCCAAGGTGTCGATGGAGCTGGCGGAGCTGGCGGTCGCCTACAAGGGTCGCGGCGTGCTCGCATTCGATCTTGCGGGTCAGGAGAAGGACTACCCCGCGAAAGAGCACCGCGAGGCGTTTCAACTGATCCTGAAGCACAACATCAACTCCACCGTCCATGGCGGCGAGGCGTTCGGAGCCCAGAGCATCGCGCAGGCGCTGCACTATTGCGGCGCGCATCGGATCGGCCACGGCACCACGCTCAAGGATGATCCCGACCTGCTGCGGTATGTGAGAGACCACAGGATCCCGTTGGAGATGTGTCTCACATCCAACATCCAGACGCGCGCGGTGAAGAGCATCGAAGACCACCCCTGCGGGGACTACTTCCGGCAGGGCCTGCGCGTGACGCTCAACACCGACAATCGTCTGATGTCGGGAACGACTCTCAGCGACGAGATCGCGTTGGCGGTGCGCGGCTTCAAGCTCTCGCCCTACGAGCTCAAGCGCATCATCATCAATGGCTTCAAGAGCGGCTTCATGCCCTACCCGCAGAAGGCGCGCATGCTGCGCGAGGTGAACCTCGAGATCGACCGCGTCTTCATGGACGCCTTCCCGAGCGAGTACGACCTGCGGGGGAGCTACTAGTTAGCGCGGCGGGGCCACCGAGTCCCCGGTCACGAACGTGAACTCGTACACGTCGCGCCGCAGCGTGCCCTTCGTCATCCGGATCCCGTCCGTCATGTGCACGGTGTACGTCGCATGTCCGTGCAACGGCTGGGAAGGGATGAAGTACACCTTGCCCAACGTCGACGGCAGCGGGAGGTCCACTTCCCGGGTCTCGAAAGCGTAGGCCGCACTTGGGAACGCCTGCGTGTAGTGGATGTAGGTCTTGCCCTGGACGAAACGCACCGTGCCCGCGACATCCTGTCCCTGCGTGTCGGTCACGTGCAGGTTCGTGACGTCCAGTCGCGTCGAGTCGATGTCGTCGGTGAAGACGATCGAGTCGATGGTGTTCACGGCCCAGGCGTAGTTGCCGACCACGGCCGGCGCCGTGCCCGTCGGGCCCGCGGTCTCGACCAGGATCTCGCTGTCCAGGCCGGGCGCCGTGATCTGGTTGTCCGAGCACGCAGCCACGCCCAGCAGGGCGAGGGTGCAGGTCGCGGCAACGATCAGGAGCGGGCGGCGGCGGAGCGGCATCGGGTCCTCGGTGACGTCAAACGGGGGTCTGCCAGAGAAAGCAGCGAGCCGTCGACAGTAGCGACACCGCCGGACGCGGCGCAACCGGGCGCCAGGCCTCACAAGCATCGCTCGTCGTGACCTGAGCGGCGGCCCCGTCGGGTGTGAGACCCCGGTCGTCCGCCGAGTCTCACATCCCGGAGGACTTTCATTGGCGACCGGCGTGGTGTGCGCTAGGCTGCCGGCCCTTCACTGGAGACTTTGCATGCGCCGCAGCGTTGCCCTCTCTGACATCCTGGCGCTCGCAGGCATCTGGATGCTCTCTGGCATCCTGATGCTCTGGCCGGCGTTGGCCTCGGCGCAGGGCGCCAAGGCGCCCGGCTTCCAGGTCCAGGTCGACGGCCTCGTCTACTCGCCGGGAGGCACCGTCGAGAGCCTCGGGGGAACGCAGCTCTCGTCGCTGCTGCCTTCGGGGCCCGGGTTCGCGGTCACGGGGAGCCTGGGGTTTGCCCGTCGCTGGGTGGTGGAAGCGCGGGTCGCGTACTTCGGCAGCAATCAAGACGGCAGCTTCCACTTCGCGGACGGACTTCCGCCCGCTGGTCCCTACGCGATCAACCGCGAGCTGCACGTGACCAACGTGCACGCGCTGCTCGCCTACCGGCGTCCGCTGGCGGCGAAGGTCCAGCTGGAGCTCGAGGCCGGCGGCGGCGTGTCGCAGTCGCGCGAACGGCTGGTGCTCTCGAACCCCACCGGCGAGAAGGCGAGCGCCGTGGGAGTGCAGCTCGATCCCTCGTACACCGCGGGCGCCGCGCTCGGCTGGCTCGCGGGCTGGAACACCGACGTGATGGGCAGCGTCCGCTGGAGCATGAGCGCCGTGGGCGATGGCGCGGTGTGGACGAGCGGCGACTCGCCGGCGTTCATGAACTGGACGCTCGGTCTGCGCTACCCGCACGACACCCGCTGAGCGCGGCGTGCGCCGGGCACTTCACGTGGCGGCGCTCGCGCTCGTCGCGCTGAACGTCGCTCTGACGGCGCTCCCCGTTCGCGCGCAGTCCGTGCGCTACGTGGCGCGGCTCGCGAGCCGCAATCGCGTCGGGCTCACGGTCACCAACTACGGCTTCCTCGGCAACAACTTCACCTCGCGCTCGCCGTCGTTCGAGTTCCCGCTGGGCTCGGGCTACGAGCACATGTCGCGCGCGGGACTGTGGATCGGCGCGCTCGCCGTGTCCGACACCGGCGCGTTCACGGGCGTCACCACGGCGCTCGTCGACGCCATCCAGGGCGGCGCCTCGGCCGACGAGACCGAATTCTCGCCGCTCGGGGACGTGGTGAGCGAGCGCTCTCGCATCCCCAACAGCCGCGTCTACTCGCCCGCTGCGATCTCAGATCAGGACCTGATCTGCGAGTACACGGACGCCATCCCGAAGAGCCACAGCGGCAACCAGCGCGAGAACCACCAGCCGCTCAACATCCGCGTGCGGCAGGTGACACTGGGCTTCACGCTGCACACGGCGGACGCGTTCGTGGTCGCGCGCTACATCATCACCAACGATGGGGCACCCCTGCGCGACGCCTGGGTGGGGCTCTATGCCCAGTTCGCCTCGGGCAACAAGAACAGCTACTCGGTGTGGCCGCCCTCGGCCGGCTCGGGGCCGGGCTCGTGGTACTACAAGGCGCACATCGAGTACGACGCCCCGCGGCGGCTGTTCTCCGAGCGCTACTGCGCGGCGCCGCCCTACCCGGACAACTGCCGCGTCTCCGTGGTCCCGCCGTGGGCGGGCATCAAGATCCTGGGCGTCGCCCCCGACAGCATCGCTTCCACGCACGTCAACTGGCACTGGTGGACGTTTCAGCCCGGCGACACCGCGCGCGACGAGGACCGCGACAAGTACCGGCTCATGAGCGAGACCCAGATCGACGACGGCAACGGCTGCGAGCTGCTCGGGGCGTGCTCGCCGATCCAGCTCCTGAGCGTGGGGCCGTTCGCCCGCATCGACCACGGCGACAGCATCTCGGTCGACGTCGCGTTTGTGGGCGGGGAGGACCAGCCATCGCTGCTCGAGCACGCCGAGTACGCGCAGTTCGCCCACGATGT
>DATLUU010000583.1:0-2076 GCA_035577885.1 Verrucomicrobiia bacterium | reverse complement strand
GGAGCTGAATCGGATCGGCCAGCGGGGATCGTCACGGTGAGGATCTTGTTGAAACCGGACAGCGAGCCGGTGCCGGTCATGGTCCACTCCAGGCCAGCACCCCAGGTTTCGAGGTTGCCGCCGAGCGTGCCGCCTGGGACCTGGACCAGTCCGACGAACGACCTGAGAACAGCGCTGATGTCGATCGTGGCACCAATCGGGAGCCCGTTGATGATCTGCATCTGTCCGGAGTAGCCGACCGGACATGAAGGCACGTGATCGGCTGTGCCCTGCCCGTTCTCGGGGACCAGGCAGCAGATCGGTGCCCCTGCCCGTGCATTGCGCGGAAGGATCGTGGTCGCGAGCGTGGCGCATGCGAGGAGCGTGAGGAGCAGACGGGTAGAGAGGCGCATGGTGGGCTCCTTCGAAGAGGAGGCGGCGCGGGGCGGTCGGGTTCCGCGGCTGCGCGCGAGCGTCGTGGGCCGCGGGTGCCGCCGGTTTGGCGGCGACCGCTCGGGCGCGACGCTAGCACCGCCGCGACGCGCTCCTCCACTACAAACGGGATGGTTCTCCCGCGGCGGGCGGACGCTCAGGGGCGATCGCCCAGCGTGAACGCCACGCCGGGGTAGCCGACGAAGTGATACAGGCTGCAGGGGGCTCCCGGGGTGATGCCCACGTCCCGAACTCCCAGCTCGGGCCAGCCCACCGAGGTGCCGTACGCCACGGGATGCGCGAACGCGCCGCCGTTCGAGCGACCGATCCGCTGGAGCACCATGAGACCCAGCGGGACGGAGAAGCGGCCGCACCAGGTCCACCGGTAGTCGTCGGGATGATCGGGGTCCACGAACGTCTGGAAGAGCTCGCGGATCTTGCTATCCGTGACCGCCCCCGAGAGCGGACCCTGCAGAAGCGCGTGGTCCTTCGCGACCGCCTGCGCGTAGGCGTCGGGTCCGCCGGAGCCGAACGTCACCTGCTTGAAGTCGGGGCCGTAGTGGATCGCATCGGCGGAGATCGCGATGGCGACGTCTTTCCCCATCGTCCATCGGCGTGCCTTGAGCTCGTCGAGCAGCGCGGCGCCGAGGTCGTCCGCCAGCCTCCGCAACCGTTCGTAGTGGTTGCCGGGCACCAGGATCGGCACGATCTCCAGGTCCGGCCTCGCGTGCCTCAGCCACACCACGAGCGGCTCCAGCGAATGCTCGGCGTCGTGCGCGACGCTGTCCCGCGTCCAGTCGCCGCGCGGCAGCCGCTTGAGGAGGGCCTCGCGCAGCGAGGACACGGGCACCTCGCCGTCCGTGGCACTCCATGCCCGGTAGTTGTCGAACACCCAGCGGTCGCGCTCGTCGAACTTGTAGTAGCGATGGAACACGCCGATCACGATCACCGTGCGCGCGGTGACGAGCGGGATGACGCGCCGATACACGCGGGCGGCGAAGTCGAACTCGTCGTGCGGGCAGAGGATGCCGGCGACCCCTGGAGGTGGCGCCGGCCCGAGCGAGTCGGGGGCGGGTGGCGCCGCGGCCAGCTCCCAGACCTTGGCCATCTGCTCCGGACGGATCGTGTACGAGCTCGAGTCGATGCGACCGCGCACGGGCCCTTGCGAGGGGATGGCCATGATGCGGCGGATCGAGTCCGCGCTCGGGCGCACGAGCATCGGCGCCGGCGCGGACTGCGCGGCTGCGGGGCCGCTGCCGGCGGCAAGAGCCGCCGCGAGCCACGCCGCGATCGCGAGCGAGCGCCCGATCACTGCGGGACCGCGGCCCGCAGCCCGAGCAGCCTCGCCGCGTTCCCGCCGTAGATGCCGGCCCGCTGCTCCTCCGTGATCGGCAGCTTCGCGATGGCGTCGAGCATCGACGGGATGCTGCCGATCTTGTGTGGATAGTCGCTGCCCGCGAGAACATGTTCCGCGCCGGCGAACTCGATCGCGAGCCGGAGCGCCCCCTGATCGAAGTTCACCGTGTCGTAGTAGAACTGCCGCAGGTACGAGCTCGGCTCGCGCTGAATGTGCGCGCGGCAGTCGCGGAACGCGTGAAAGCCGCGATCGAGCCGCTCCGCGAGATATGGAATGGTCCCGCCGAGATGGCAGAGCGCCCAGCGGAT
>DATLUU010000582.1:0-10463 GCA_035577885.1 Verrucomicrobiia bacterium | reverse complement strand
CGCACGGCGGCGAAGGGCGTCATCAAGCGCGAGACCGCGAACCGGCACAAGTCGAGGCTGGCCAAGTTCGTTCAGAAGCTGCCGGCCTGACGTCTCGCTCCAGCCCGCCGTGTTATCGCGTCTCGCAGCCCCGCTCCTGGCGGCGGTGCTGGCCGCGGCACCTCCACTGTCGGCCTGCGCGCGCGCGCAGACGGATGCCCCGTTCGAGGTGGTGCCCCGCAAGGCGGTGAGCAAGACTTCCCACCGCCTCGCCTACGGTCTCGCGCTCGCGGGCGCCGGGCTCGTGATCGCGTCGTTCCCGCTCGAGCATGCGGCGGATCAGCGCTACGCCGCGTACCTGCGGGAGACCGACGTCAGCAAGCTGGACGACCGCTTCGCGGCCACCGAGCGCATGGACCGGATCGCCTCGGGCTCGCTGCTCGTGGGCGAAGCGCTGCTCGCGACCGCGGTGTGGATACGCTTCGTCCACCACCCGGGCGCCGAGCACCGGGTCACGCTGGCGATGCGGGCGGACCGATGCGCACTGTCGTTGCGCTTCTAGCGCTCGCCCTCGTCACCGCCGCCGCCTCGTGCAGCCATCGCGAGCGCGCGAACCCCTTGGACGCGGGGAACCCCGACACCGGCGGCGCGCCGCAGAACTTCAACGCCATCGCCGAAGCCAACGCCGTGGAGCTGTCCTGGTTGGCGCAGCCCGAGCTGGCGATCGACGGCTTCCAGATCTTTCGCCTCGCGCCGGGGGATGCCGCGTTCCAGGCGATCACCGGCGTGCTGCCCACGTCGACCTCGCGGTTCTTCGACGTCCGCGTAGTACAGGGCCTCGAGTACCAGTACCGCATCCACTTCGTGGTCAGGGGCGAGATCGCAGCAAACTGGGCCCAGGACGTGGCCACGCCGGGTCCGCTGGTGCCGTGGGTCGTGGATCCCGACCGGGGCCGGGTGCTGCGGCTCTCCCCCGACGGCCGCGACGTGGCGCTCGCGCGCACCGGGTTCGGGTCGGTGAGCGCGCTCGCGGCGAGCCCGGGCCACGGGCCGCTGTGGGTCGCGGACGAGCTCGCGGGCACGCTCTACATCCTCGATCCGGGCACGTTCCTCGGGGTGCGCAACAACACCGCCTCGCATCCGGCGGCGATCGCGCTCGACCCGATCAATGGCTCGGCCTGGGTGAGCGACCGGAACTCCACCTCCGGCGCGGTGTTCCACTTCCAGGACGACGGCTCGGCGGCGCTCCCCGCATCGCTACTCCTGCTCGACGATCCGGTGGGCATCGCCACCGATCCCAACGACGCCTCGGTGTGGGTCACCGAGTTCAACGGCAACCGCGTGCGGCACTTCCAGCAGGATGGACTCCGGCTCGGGGCGCGCGACCTGCTGTTTCCCGCACGCGTGGCCGTGGACTCGACCACGCACGTGGCGTGGGTGACGTCGATCGCGAGCGGCTGGGTGTGGCGCCTCTCCCCCACGCTCGCCGTGATCGACTCGTTCCGGCTGCAGTCGCCCGTCGGCGTGGCGCTCGACTGGCGCCGGCGCACGGCGTGGATCTGCGACGTGGACGGCGACGCGGTCGTGGCGGTGAACATGGACACGCGCGCGGAGCGATTCCGTGTCAACGGTCTCGGGAATCCCTGGGACGCCGCGGTCGACTTCTCGAACGGTGACGCCTGGGTCGTGGCGCGCGGCTCGGCGCGCGCCTTCCGGATCTCGGCGACGGGCAGGCAGCTCGCCTCCGTGCCGGGCCTCGGCGACCCGTTCCAGATCCGCCTGGACCCGGGGCAGTGACGCGCTAGAACGTGAAGTCGATGGTGAAGTACGTCGCCGGCTTCGGCGACGTGAGCGTGCGGAAGTCGTCGCTGCGCCACACCCAGTTCCAGCGCAGCTCGGGATAGACGCCGCCGCCCACGTAGAGCGCGAACCCGCCGTCGGAGACGCGGTCCAGGTTCTGCTGGCCGCGTGCCCACGCGGCGTCCGCGAACAGCGCGCCGTGAAGCGTCGGGATCTGCCATGGCGCGGGCACCGAGACGACGAGGTTCCGGAGCATCGGGAAGCGCAGCTCTGCCTGCGCGTTCGCCATGCGCAGGCCGTAGATGACCTGGCGCTGGTTGATGTGCAGCCGGCCCGGGCCGCCGACGTAGGCGCGCTGCGCGTCGTTGCCGAAGCTCTGCGTCACCTGCCCACGCAACGCCAGCACGACGTGGCGGATCGGCTGGCGGTAGTGGCGCAGCTCGGCGAGCACGGTCGCGTAGTCCGCCTGGCCGCTCGACATGTCGCGCGTGAAGCCGGCGGTCAGGTTCAGCCGCGAGCCGCCGGTCGGCCCGTCCCACCACCAGCGCGAGTCGTCGTGGATGAAGCTGACGAAGTTGGAGACCAGGTCCACGGTGGGCGCCGTGCCGCTCCTCAGGAGGTGGTTCGAGGCGTGCTGCACCTGCACCGAGGCCTCGACGCGCGTGAACGGGTTGAACGGGTAGCTGACGAGCCCGAGGAGGCCGAGGCGCTTCTCGCGGCGAACGATGTCGAAGTCGGGATCGTAGAGTCGCGTCAGGCGGTAGACGCCGAGGCCGTAGAAGAGCCGGCGCGACTGGTTCAGGTACGTGACGCCGCCCTCCCAGCCGTCCCAGAAGTTGCCGAACTGGTCGGAGTCGTTCGCGAGCGAGATCAGGATCTGCTCGTTGCCGAGCATGTCGGTGAGTGCGACCTGGCCCGCGCCCGTGCCGCCGAAGCCGGGGGCGAACGAGATGCCGTTCTGCACCATGTCGAACCCGAGCCGCCGCTCGTAGGGTCGCGCCGGCTCGCGGTCGGCGATCGCCGGCAGCGGCGAGGCGAGCGCCGGATTGGGCTCGGTCTCGGCCTTGAGCGAATCCGGCGTCACCTTCATCGACCAGGTGCGGAAGGTCACGCCCTCCTGCACCGTGAACAGGAGCCCATTGCCGGTCGGCAGCCAGTCGGGATCGGTGGCCACGCCCTGGAGACGGGTGACACGCCTCGCCTCGTGCGACGGCGTCGCGGGCCGCACCCAGAGGTCGCTCGTGCCGCCGCGCGTCGAGCGGTAGGCGAGCCACTTGCCGTCGGGCGACCACACGGGCTGGCGGTCGTCGCCGGCCGGCGGATGGCTCAACGATTCGGGCTGCCCGCCGTCCATGGAGAGCCGCCACAGCGAGTAGCGCCCGGCGAGATCGCCGCGGTCCGAGGCCCACGCCACCCACTTCCCGTCCGGCGACAGCGCCGGCTCGACGTCGTCGTAGCCGTCGTGCGTCAGCCGCTCGAGCTTGACCAGCTCGCCCGGCCACGAGGCGCGGTAGAGGTCCGCCTGGCCGTCGTAGCCCTGCGCGGAGAACACGACCGAGTTGCCGTCGGGCGCGAGGGACGGATCGTGGAGCGCCACCAGCTCCGGGAAGTCCAGGCGCTTGAGGATGCGGTCGGTCGCGGGGTCGATGAGGTAGAGCGCGTCGCGCCCGCCGCGCTTCGCGGTGACCGCGATCAGGCCGGACGCGGACGTTCCGGGCCGGTTCTGGAACAGGTGGAACGACTCGAACGCCGCGCTCACGCCGCCGCGCAGCACGCGCCGCGAGCGGCGGAGCGAGTCGCGCACGGGCTCGCTGATCATCAGGTCCACCGAGCCCTCGTTGACCTCGAACCAGCAGTAACGCAGCGCCGTGTCCGCCTTCGACAGCTGCGGCAACGCGCGCGGCCCCAAGTTGAAGCGGCTCTCCTGCCGCCACGGTCGCGCCACCTCGCGCGCGCGTGTGGCCGTGGCCACCTCGGGGTAGTAGCGCCGCTGCAGCCCCTCGAACCATTCATGGTCGAGGTCGACCAGCTTCCGGCCGAACGTGATCTGGAACACGGTGGAGAAGTCGTCGCCGCGGTACACGCTCTCGAGCAGGTCGAAGATGCGCGCGTCGCCGTAGCGAGCGGCGAGCCAGAGCAGGAACGACTGGCCCTCCTTGTACATCTCCACCGAGCCGGTGATGGGCTCGCTCTCGGTGAGAGGGTAGGCATTGCGCGTCAGCACCATGTCGCGCAGCAGCCCTTCGGCGTCGGCGTCCCACGTCGTGCCCATGTACTCGGCGAAGCCCTCGGTGAACCACAGGTCGGGCAGCCAGTTCACCGAGCGCTTGTGCGCCTTCATCACCGCGGTGATCTTGTTGAGCATGTACCAGTGCGCGAGCTCGTGGCGCGTCACCCAGCGCAGTCGCGCCCACGAGCCGTTGTGCGGGATCAGCACGCGGCCCTTGATGAGCTCGGTCAGGCCGCCCACCGACTCGGTCAGCTCCTCGGGCGTGGCGTTGGTCTGCTGGAACAGGTGATGGGTCGAATAGAGCAGCAGCGGCACCTTCGACTTGGGTGCGAGGCGGAAGCGCCGGTCGTACTCCACCGTGACGCTCTCCGCGAACGCCGACAGCGAGCGGGCGAGGCTCTCCTCCTGGGCGTAGAAGTGGAGCCTGAGGTGCGGCGTCTCCAGGACGGACCACTGGAGCTGCTCGTAGTGCACCTTGTTCTTGCCGAACGACTGCGCGTGCGCGGACGGCACGAGCGCCAGCAGCGCCAGCAGTGTGTAAACGAAGAAACGAGCTCTCAGCACACGGGCTCCAGCGGGGATCGTCCTCAGCGAGCGGCGCGGCCCGGTGCGCGCAGCATGTCCTCCATCGTGTACCACCCGGGGCCGGCGGTTGTCACGAACCTGGCCGCCGCCAGGGCCCCATGCGCGAACGCGGCCCGATCCTGCGCCACGTGCCGCAACTCGAGCCATTCTCCCTCCCCGGCGAGAAGCACCTGATGGTCCCCGACCCAGCTGCCGCCGCGCACGGCGTGCACGCCGAGTTCGGCGGCGGGCCTGGGACCTGCAGCGCCCTGGCGACCGTGCCGGAGCGCCGAGCCCGGCAGCGACCGCGCCTTCCTTATGTCATCGGCAAGTGCGAGCGCCGTCCCCGAGGGACTGTCTTTCTTTAACCGGTGGTGACGTTCCACGATCTCGACGTCCCAGGTCGCCGGAACTGCAGCCAGCGCAACCCTTAGCGCCTCCCGTAGGGCGGCCACACCCAGGCTGAAGTTGCTGGCGCGGAATATTGCAATGGTCTGGGAGGCGGTGCGGAGCGCGGCCTCGTCGTCGCTCGAGAGCCCGGTCGAGCCGGAGACCAGCGCGGCCCCGCGGGCGGCACAGGCCGCCGCCGCTTCGCGCGCACCTTTGGGATCGCTGAATTCCACCACCACGTCGCCGCGTGCGAGGACCGGGGAGACCTCTGTACTCCATACCCCGTGCGGCTGAGAATGTTCCGGCCGCACGTCCACGCGCGCGGCGATCTCGAACTCTCCCGAGGCTGCGGCCGCGGCCTCGACCGCCCGCCCCATGCGCCCCGCGGCGCCGACGAGCACGATGCGGATCATGCCGGCCGTCCCGCCGCGGCTCCGAGCGCGATGCCCACCGCGCGCGCCGCCTCGAGCACGGCCTTCTCGGTCGCGGGCTCGATCGGAACCAGCGGCAGCCGCAGCTCGTTCGCGATCAGCCCCATCTCCGAGAGCAGGTACTTGATCGGCCCCGGGTTCGACTCGAGGAACGCGGCACGGAAGAGCGGCATCAGCTTCTGGTGCGCGACGAGCGCTTCGTTCATCTTCCCCGCCCGCGCGAGGTCGATGAGCGTGCGCATCGGCTTCGGCGCCGCCTGGCCGACCACGGAGACGATGCCCTCGCCGCCCACCGCGGCGCACGCCAGCGTCAGCGAGTCATCGCCCGAGAGCAGCGTCAGCTTCGTCTTCGTCTTCACCTGCGCCATCTGGTCCAGGTTCCCCGAAGCCTCCTTCACCGCCTTCACGTTCGGGAGGTCCTGCACCATGGCGAGCACGTCGGGCGTGGTGTTCGTGGCTGTTCGACCTGGCACGTTGTACAGGATGAGCGGAAGCTTCGTGCTCTTCGCGACCGCGGCGAAGTGCGCGGCCTGCCCCTTGGGCGTGGGCTTGTTGTAGTAGGGCGTCACCACCATCGCGCCATCCAGGCCGAGCTCCTCGGCCATACGCGTGAGCGCGATCGAGTCGGCGGTGTTGTTGGTGCCGGTGCCGGCCACCACCCAGGCGCGCTTCTTCGCGCGATCGCGCACGAACGCCCACAGCTCGCGGCGCTCCTCCACCGTGCACGTCGCCGCCTCGCCGGTCGAGCCCGAGACCACGAGCCCCTGCACCCCGCCCTCGATCATGTGGTCCACGAGGCGGGCGGTCGCCTCGCGGTCCACGGCGCCGTTCCGGAACGGCGTCACCATCGCCACCGACAAGCCTTCGAACATGGATTCCTCCCTGGACGAGGTGCGCGGGACCGTCAGGACCCCGGCCACTCCCCCGTGAACACCGTCACCGCGGGACCGATGAGCGTGGCCTCGCGACCCTCGGTCCCGCGCTCGAGCTGCACCACCAGGTCGTCACCGCCCGCCGTGCGCACCGTCACCGGCGGTGCGGCGCCCTCGAGCACCGCCCACAGCGCCGTCGCCATGGCACCGGTGCCGCACGCCAGCGTCTCCGCCTCCACGCCGCGCTCCCACGTGCGCATGGCGACGCGGCCGTCGGGGAGCCGGGAGACGAAGTCGACGTTCGCGCCCGCGGCGCCGAGCCGCGCGTGCGCGCGCAGCGGCGGTGCCCACTCGGCGAGCGGCACGCGGTCGAGCCTCGGCACCGGGATGACGAGATGCGGCACGCCCGCGACCACGCGCCGTCCGGCGAACGTGCGGCCCAGGGCCCCGAGCGTCACCGGCTCGCCGTCCTCCACCGGCCCGAACCACAGCGCGATCCGGCCGTCGTCGGTGGCCCGCGCGCGCTTGACGCCCGCGTCGGTGCGGAACGTCACCGCGCCGGCGCGCCCCAGCCCCAGCGACAGCGCGTAGCGCGCGAGGCAGCGCGCGCCGTTGCCGCAGAACTCGGCGACGCCGCCGTCGGCGTTGTGGTAGCGCATGGCGAAATCGTGCGTGTCGTCGTGCTCGAGCAAGAGCACGCCGTCGGCCCCGATCCCGCGCCGCCGGTCGCAGAGCTTCGCGAGCAGCGCGCGGCGGTCGGCGGGCAGGTAGGGCTTCCGGTGGTCGATGACGACGAAATCGTTCCCGGCGCCGTGCATCTTCGTGAACCCGATGCGCACGTTGTCTCCTAGGCTCCGTTTGCCTATGGCCCCGCGGGTTTCTTCGGCGCCCGCACCAGCACGAACGGCGGCAGCTCGAGGGTGCCGCCGGGCGGCACGGTCACCTGGGTCTCCTCGCTCGCCGGCTCCTCGTCGCGCTTCCAGCTCTTGTTCCTGTCCAGGTCCCGGAACGCCCGCACCTTGTAGGTGCCGGGATCCCAGGAGAAATCGAAGCCCCCGGACGGGTCCACATCGTAGAGCAGCCGCCGCGTGGAGTCGCGCACCGAGATGCTGATGAGCCGCAAGGTGCCGCGCTCGTCCTTCAACGTGTCGAGGATCGTGCCCTTCAGGTGGCCGGGAGCCTTGGGATTGATGACGCGGAGCATGAGCCCGCTCGCCACCGGCTGGGCGGTGGTGAGCCCGAGCGTGGTATCGGCCGGCACGAGCAGGTCCTGTCCGGGCTCGAAGGAATGATTGTGGTTCAGGTCCGCGAACGCCCACAGCCGGTAGCGTCCGGGAACGTGCAACCCGGTGACACGGAACGCGCCGCCCTCACCCGCGAGGCCGACGGCCTCGAAGTCGCGCGCGGTGCTGTCCGGCGAATGTCCTTCGGGATAGCACCACAGGAACGTCCCCGGCGCGGGGAACCCGGTGGCGACCACCTCGCCCTCGATGACGCCCGGCGGGAAGTGGGCCGCGGTCGAGAACGGCACCGTGCGCCCCTCGATCAAGGCGTTGCCGTGGCGATCGCGCGCGTCGGCGCCCACGAACATCGTGTACGTCTGCTCCGCCGCGAGCGAGTCCTGGAACACGAGCGTGAGCTTGCGGCCGCTCCAGCGCCGCTGCCTGATCTCCACCCGCGGCGCCAGCTCGACCGCGAGCCCGGCCGTGCGCGGGTCCATGCCCTCGCTGAACTCGACCGAGGGATGGATCGCGCGGCTGACGCCGGTGGCGCCCGAGTCCGGCACCACCTCGAGCACGCGCGGTGGCGTGGTGTCGGGAGGTCCGCCGCTCGGCATCTGCTTGCGCGCGCAGCTCACGGCGGCGAGAAGAACGAGCAGCACCGCCGCGGCCCGCGCGCGGCGCGCGTCACGCACGCGGGTGCGCCTGGTCATAAGCCTGCTTGAGCCGCGTGCGCGAGACGTGCGTGTAGACCTGCGTGCTCGCCAACGAGCTGTGGCCCAACAGCTCTTGAATCGCACGCAAGTCAGCCCCGGCGTCCAAAAGATGACTCGCGAACGAGTGCCGGAGCGCGTGGGGCGTGACGCCGAGCCCGCCCGCCACCGCGGCCAGCCGCCGCCGCACCATGCGCTGGACGGTGCGCGGCGAGAGCGGGCGCACCGGGGCGCCGGCGCGAGCCTTGCCCGCGAACAGCGGCTCGTCGCGCGGGCCGGCGCTGCGCCCCTGCGCCGCGAGGTAGCGGTCGAGCGCCGCGAGCGCGCGCTCGCCCACCGGCGTCACGCGCTCCTTCCGCCCCTTGCCGCGCACGCGCAGGAGCCGCGCGCCGCGGTCGAGGTCGCCGCGGTGGAGCCCGATCAGCTCCGAGAGGCGGAGACCCGAGGAGTAGGTCATCTCGAGCAGCGCCAGGTCGCGCGCGGCGGCGGGATCCTTCGCCTGTGCCAGCCGGTCCAGCGCCTCGTTCAGGTCGATGCGCGGCAGCGTGCGCGGCAGCCGCTTCGGCAGACGTGGGAACGGCAGCGCGCGCGCCGGATCGCTCGCGAGCTTTCCGCGGCGGACGAGGAAGCGGCCGAAGCTCCGCCACGCGGCGAGGGCGCGCGCGGCGGTGCTCGCCGCATGGCCGTCCCGGAACTGCTCGCGCAGCGCGCGCTCGAGCAGGGCCTGGTCCCATTGCCCGGGTCGCACCGGCTTCCCCTCGCCCGAGGCGAGGTCCAGCACGTGCGCGATGTCGCGGCGGTAGGCGGCCACCGTGTGCGCGGACGCGCGCCGGACCGCGGTCAGCTCCTGGAGGAAGGCCTCGAGGGCTTCACGCACCGCTGGGCTCGGCCGCCACCTTGGCGCGGCACTTGGGGCACACCAGCGCCGGGCCCGACTTGTAGTTCTTCTCCACCATGAGCGGCGAGTCGCCGTTCGGGCACGGGTGCGCCACCGGCTTGTCCCAGAGCGCGTAGTCGCAGTCCGGATAGCGCGTGCACGAGTAGAAGATCTTGCCCTTGCGGCTGCGCTTCTCGCACAGCTCGCCCTGGCCGCACTGCGGGCACGGGATCCCGAGCGTGAAGGGCTTCGTGAACTTGCACTCGGGCCGCCGCTCGCAGTGGATGTAGCGCCCGTACGGGCCCTGGCGCGCCACCAGCCCCGAGCCGCAGAGCGGGCACGTGCCCTCGACCGGCACCGGCAGCTCCGACTGGTCCAGTGGCTGCGTGTGCTTGCACTCGGGATAGCCGGGGCAGGCGAGGAACGCGCCGTTCCGGCCGTACTTCTTGACCAGGTTGTGCTTGCCGCACGAGGGACAGACGATGTCCGTCTTCTCCTGCAGGTCCCGCTTGATCTTGCCGGTCTTCCCCTTCAGCTGGTCCAGGTCCTTGGCGAGCGGCGTCCACAGGTCGCGGACGACGTGGTGCCACTGGCGCTTGCCCTCCTCGACGTCGTCCAGCTCCTCCTCCATGCCGGCGGTGAACTCGACGTTGAACACGTCCGGGAAGTGCGTGACCAGGAGCCGCGTCACCAGCATGCCCAGCTCGGTGGGCTTCAACGACCGGCCCTCGCGCTCGACGTAGTCGCGCTTGGTGATGCTGGTGACGATGGTGGCGTACGTGCTCGGCCGCCCGATGTTCTCCTCTTCGAGCGCCTTGACGAGCGAAGCGTCGGTGTAGCGAGGCGGCGGCTGCGTGAAGTGCTGCTCGGGGCGCACCGGGCGCGCGGGCGTGCCGTCGTCGGCAGGCTCCGCGAGCGGCTCGCCCGCCACGGTGAGCGGCCAGCCCTCCTGCAGCTCGGGCAGGCGGCCCTCTTCGGCTTCGTCGTCCTCGTCGCGCCCGTACACCTTCAACCATCCCGGGAAGCGGAGCACCGAGCCCGACGCGCGCAGACCCAGCCGGCCGGCCGCGATCTCCACCGTGGTCTGGTCGAACTCGGCGGGCGTCGCCTGCGACGCCACGGCGCGCTTCCAGATCAGGTCGTAGAGCTTGAACTGCTCGTCGCTGAGGAACTTCCGCAGCGACTGCGGCGTGCGCTCGATCGCCGTGGGGCGGATCGCCTCGTGCGCTTCCTGCGCGCCCTTCTTGCTGCGATAGAGGTTCGGCTTCTCCGGCACGTACTCGTCGCCGAACTCCTTCGCCAGCCAGCCACGGATCTCCACCAGCGCCTCGTTCGCGAGCCGCGGCGCGTCGGTGCGCATGTAGGTGATCAAGCCGACACTGCCCTG
>DATLUU010000581.1:0-3715 GCA_035577885.1 Verrucomicrobiia bacterium | reverse complement strand
CGCGAGGCGCGCGCGTTCACCGGCTGGGACCACTTGATCCAGCACATCGACTTCGCGTTCACCGGCGTCGTGCCCGGCTCGGTCACGGACAGCGTCGGCACCGGTCCCACGGCAGGGCTGTTCCTGGTCTGCTACCTGGGCTCGGGCGTCAAGGTCGAGCGGCAGGACGGCACCGACACGGTGATCGTGACGCCGTACACCTCGTCGCCGTACCAGATCCTCCCGGTCGGCCTCTCGGTCACGGTGGCGCCATGACGCCGCGGCCCCGGAGCGCATGGCTGTGGGCGGCGCTGGCGCTGGCCGCCGGCACCGCGAACGCCGCGCCCGCAGCCCCCGAAGCCAGCATCCGCTGGGTCTCGGTCTCGCTGCTGGGCGGAACCGCTCAACCCGTTTCCGGGCTGGCCGATTACCAGTGGGACGTCCGCCCGCATGCCGGGTGGGGTGCCCAGGCACTCGTCGGCCGGGGCGGCTGGTCGGTGGGCCCGCGCCTGTGGCGCAGCGGCACCACGCAGGCGCTCGGGCTTCCCGGCACGCCGGACCCGCACGTGAGCACCACGAGCCTCGAGCTCGTGACGCGTGCGCGCCTGGCGTGCTGGCGGTCGGTCGAGTGCGTGGCGCTCGCCTCCGGCGGGCGGCTCGCGATCCGCTATCAACCGGACCGGCTCACGCTCGACACGGGCGCCGGCCCGGTCGAGGTCTCGCTCGGGGCCGTGAACTCGTGGATCGCGGGCGCGGGACTGGCGCTGCGCGCGCCGGTCGCGGACGGCTGGACGGTGGGGATGGAGGCGGAGCGACGCGTGTTCGCGCTGGACACGGCGCACCGCAGCGGCACGGCGGTGACGTACGGGCGCGAGACGTTCGGTGACTGGCAGATGCGGTTCGAGCTGGGACGCGCTTGGGGGTGGTGAGGGAGCGATGACGACGCAACGGACGCGAACGGCTCGGGAACTCCAGTGGGCGCTCCTGCTCGGCGCGGCGGCGATCGCCGCGCCCGTGAGCGCGCGCGCCGCGGATCCGGCCGCACCCGCGGATACGATGGCCATTCCGGTGCCGGCGGTGAGCGCGCCGGAGAGTCCAGCCGCCATCACTCCTGCACCCACCGCGCACGCCGCAGGCAACGCGCCGCTCGCGACCGTGCTCATGGTGCGGCTCACCGGCAGGCCGCGCACCGTGCTCCGCACCGGTCCCAGCGACGGCGACGCCATCGCCGGCGTGTACCCGCCCGGCACCACGTTCACCGTGCTCGGCCGGAACGGCGACTGGGTGAACGTGCGGCTCTCGCCCACCGAGTCGGCGTGGGTGCACACGTCGCTGTGCTCGGAGTTCGAAGACCTCTCCCACGTCAAGATGAGCCCGAACCCGCGGCTCTACACGCGCACCGGGAGCTTCGTGCTCGTGGGCTACGCCGCCGGCTACGCGTTCGACCGCGAGTCCAACTCCCTCGCGCTCGGCGGGCGGCTCGCCTACTACGTGTTCGACCGGCTGCAGGTGGAGACGGGCGTGGGCTGGACGCACGTGCATCGCCCCGCCGAGATCGTGGAGTCGCTGTTCGGGCTGTCGCTCGAGGCGGACGACTTCGACATGCTGTTCTACAACTTGAACACCACGTTCGAGTTCCTGCCCGGCCGCCAGATGGTGCCGTTCGTCACCGGCGGCGTCGGCGCCTCGATCGCGCAGGGGCGCAGCGAGACCAGCGTCAACTTCGGCGCCGGCACGACGCTGTTCCTCTCCAAGCGCACCGGCATGCGCTGGGAGGCGCGCGACTACGTCTTCCACTCGGGCACGAACGAGGCCCGCCGGCTGCACCACAACATCGAATTCAGCATCGGGACGCTGCTGCTGTTCTAGGACCTCCGGCAAGGAGAGAGAGCGACATGGACGACCGCGCCCCCCGCAGCCCCTTCCCCACCCGGATCCTCGCCGTCGCGCTGGCGCTGTCGTGCGCCGCCGGCCGCGTCGCCGCCAAGGACGCCACGCCGTTCGCTGCGCGCGGCGGCCTCGAGCTGGCGAGCGCCGCGGCGCAGTCGTGGTCAGGCGACGCCGTGCTGGTCTACGTCGAGAACGACGAAGGCTTGAACAACGACGCTGCGGGCACGAGCCCGCGCTGGAGCTACCTCTTCTACTCGGCGTCGCAGGATCGCGCGCGCGTGTGGTCCGTGCGCGGCGGGCGGATCGTCGTCGCCGAGAACCTGGACATGCGCTTCGATGCGCCCCCCATCGCCGCCGGCTGGCTCGACAGCGGCGCCGCGATCGCCGCCGCCGAGCGCAGCGCCGGCGACGAGATCCGCAAGCTCCACGGCGCGCACCTGGAGACCATGCTGCTCATGCGCGGCGCGTTCTCCGAGGGCGACCCCGATGCCACGACGTGGACGCTCGTCTACCGCGCACCCGGCGCGCCCGCGCTGTTCGTCGTCGTGAGCGCGGCGGACGGCAAGGTGCAGCGCACGTGGAGGGGCTGATCATGCGACCGTCCTCCCTGCTCTTCGCGCTGCTCGCGCTCGCCGTCAGCGCACGTCCCGCCCCGGCGGCAACGACCGAGCGCGCCCCGGCTCCGGCCGCGGCCACGGTCACCACCGTGACCGTGGAGCGCGAGCGCCCGGTGCGCGAGAAGCTCCCCACGCTCCAGTTCCTGCGCGCGAACCGCGACTTCATCCGCGCGCGCTTCGACCGGCTGCACTCCGAGCCGCGCGTCGCGCGCGCGGGCGCCGCCGACCTGGACCCGCGCTTCCTCGAGTACCGCCGGCTCCTCGCCGAGATCGCGGCCGGCAAGGACTCGGTCACGCTCGCCTCGGATGCGCGCGAGCGCGAGGGCGTGTTCACGAGCGTCGAGGACCTGGCCGGGCTCGAACGCGAGCTGGACCAGATGGAGCGGCTGCTCGACGCCCAGCGCACGCGGCTCGGACTGCTGCAGGCGGATTTCGCCGGCCGCCAGCGCACCGAGTTGGACGTGGTGCTCACCGGGGGCCCGCTCGCCGGACGCGTCGACAGCGTGCGGGTGACGCTCGAGGACGGCACGAGCGTCGCCTCGACGATCACCGAGACGCAGCGCGGCTCGCTCGTGCACGGCGGCGCGCTCGAGGTGTTCCGCGGGCTTGCCGAGCCGCGCGAGCAGGTGATCGAGATCACGCTCATGGGCGAGGGCTGGACCGGGACGGGCCACGGCTTCGTGACGCTCGAGCCCGCGCGCGACCGGCTCACGTTCCTCAAGCTCGACCTGTCGCAGGCGCGCCCGGCGGTCGGCATCGGCAGCCTCGCGGCGAGCACGTGGCTCCTCGACCCGACGCTGGATCCGAGCCCCCTCCGGGCGGAAGCGAGCCGGGAACGCCCGTGACCCGATCCGTCCCCGGCATGGGCCGCGCCGCGGTCGCATGCGTGTCCGCGCTGCTCGCGGTCGCGCTCGCGCCGGGCTTCGGCCTGGGTCCGAGCGTGGCGCACGCGGCGCGGCGGCCGAAGGCCGCATCCACGCCGGATGTGGATCCGGCTCGCGCGGGGCTCGTCATCGTCACCGGGCCGAACGCGGCCTCGGCCGCACTCACGCCCGCGCGCGCGGCGGGCGACCCGCGCGCGCACGCGCTCGCGCGCGCGGCGCTGGAACACGCGCGCGGGGACTGGACCGGCGTCGTCGACGCGCTCGCCCCGCTCGCGCTCGAGCGCTCGCGGCCCGATTCGCTCCCCGCCGACGCCGACCGGGCCGCGTTCCTGCTCGGCCACGCCT
>DATLUU010000580.1:0-17874 GCA_035577885.1 Verrucomicrobiia bacterium | reverse complement strand
GGGTTCGTGATCCCCATCTCGATCACGAACGCGCCGGCGTTGAAGTCGGCGAGGTTCGACCCGCCGAACGCCTTGCGGCCGAAGCGGCCGATCCGCCCGTCCGGCGTGCGGTTCACGCGGCCCGAGATGCCGTCGTGGTCGCGGTCCGCCGAGTCGGCGCGGGCGAGGATCTCCGCCTCCGGCACGGCGTCGAGGAGGCCGAAGCCGAACAGGTCCGGCGACGTGCGCTGCGCGCGCGCCGTGGCCTCGTCCGGGATCGGCTCGCTGTCGAGGCCGAGCGCGCGCTTGAGCGCGGGCGTGGTGTGCGCCTGGATCACAGGGCCGCCGTGTGCGGCGAGCAGCTCGCAGGCGCCGTTCGCACCCGCCACCGCGACGTGCGTCTCCACCTCGTCGCCGCTGCCGCCCACCTCGGGCTCCTCGTGGCACTCGCCGCAGGCGGTGGAGTTGAACAGCGGGCCCAGTCCCTCATCGGGCTCGAAATCCTTGGAGAAGATCGCCTTGCCCGCATTGAAGCTCGCGAGCTGCGCGGGCGTCAGGTCGCGCAGGGGTTCGCCCGGCTGCGGCGGCTGCGGGCATGCGCCCAGCAGGCCGGCGGCCTCCGTGCCGCTCAGCACCATGACCAGAACCAGGGCGGCCTTCACGACGCCACCTCGAACGACCGCACCCTGACGACGCTCATCCCTGCCCTCATGGTTCCCTCCTGTCGGGCGGCCGGCTGGACCGGCGGCGCCGGCGAGGCTCCACCTCGCGGATGGGCCCCACCGGCGTGTGCAGCGTGCGCGGCGCGAGAGGGTCGGCTCCCGCGCCGTCTCCATCTCCCTCCAAGTTCCGGGCCCATTGCAGTCCGCGCGATGTCAACCGGCTGCGCGCAGGGCCCTTGAACCGCGTGGCGTCATGGGTGGTGCGCCCATGGGTGCCCATGGGGGATGCGGAATGCGCGCGTCGAGCGTGCGCAGCGCACGGTCCGCCGCTCCTTTACAGGGGCGGTATCGACGCGTATAGTCCGCCGCCTTCACTGCCTACCCGCTCGCCCGCGAGGCGCTCCCTCCCGGGCGGGTTTTCGTGTCGAGGAGATCGCCATGGCGAAGTGCTTCGTCTGCGGCAAACAGCGCATGGCCGGCCAGACCGTGAGCCACGCGAACAACGTCACCAAGCGCATGTTCAAGCCGAACATCCAGCGCGTGCGGGCGAAGGTGGACGGCCGCCCGAAGCAGATCGACGTGTGCACGCGCTGCCTGCGCAGCGGCAAGATCGAGAAGGCCGTTCGCGGCACCACGATCGGCGCCGCGATCTGAGCTGCTGACAAGCGAGCGACGCTCGCCGGCCCGGTGAGGCGCCCAGCGGGCGGCTCACCGGGCCTTGTCGTTGCCCTCGTCACATGACCAGCTCGCGCCAGGCGAGCTGCTCGCGCGGCAGCGCGTGGAGCGGATCCAGCTCGAGCGCGCGCGCGAACTCCGCGTCCGCCTCGAGTGCGCGCCCGAGGCGCAGCAGGGCCCAGCCGAGGTCGGCGTGCGCGGCGGCGAACCCGGGATGGATCGCGATCGCCTCGCGCAGCGCGCGCTCCGCACCCGCCGCGTCGCCGCGCGCGAGCCGCGAGCGTCCGAGCAGCGCGTGCGCGTCGGCCCAGCGCGGGCGACGCTCGACCAGCGCCGCGAGCCACGCTTCCGCGAGCTCGGGCCGCCGCATCGCGAGCGCGAGCGCCGAGCGCTCGAGCGCCGCGGCGTCGTAGCCGGGCTGGAGCTCGAGCGCGCGATCGCAGGCGGCCGCGGCCTCCTCGAGCCGGTCCTGCGAGCGCAACACGCGTGCGAGGCCGAGGTGGAGATCGGGCCAGTCCGGGCTCACCGCGAGCGCGCGCCTGAGCGACTGCTCGGCGCCGGCGAGATCGCCGAGCTCGCGGAGCAGCTCGGCTTCGGCGAACGCGGCGCGGGGCGCCTCGCTCTCCCGCGCGAGGCTGCGGCGCACGGCGCGCAACGCGTCGTCGGGCCGGCCGAGCGCGTGGTAGACCAGGCCGAGCAGGCGCTGGGCGCGCGCGAAGCGGCGGTTCAGGTCCACCGCCCGCTCGAGCGGCTCCACCGCGCCCTCCAGGTCGCCGCTCCGGAAGCGCGCGACCCCGAGCCAGAACCAGAGGTCGGGATACTGCGCGTGGGTCGAGAGCGCGTGCGCGAGCTGTGACTCGGCCGCCTCGCCGTCACCCGCCTCGAGCTCCACGCGCGCGGCCACCAGCCGGGCTTCCAGGTAGCGCGGGTTCAGCTCGAGCGCCACGCGCAGCTGGTCGCGCGCCTCGTCCAGCCGTCCGCCATCGAGCTGCAGCGCGGCCAGCCGGCAGCGGAGGTCGGCGTAGCGGGGCCGTTCGGCGACCGCACGAGAGAGCTCTTCGATGGCGGCATCGGAGCCTCGCTCGGGCCTGCGGCCCGCGCTCATCGATAGCGGCGCACCGCGGCCCTGGCTCACCGCCGCGTGCGCGCTGCCCGCTTCGGGATCGCCCGGCAACAGCCTTCGCCATTGCTCGCGGGTCCATTCGCGCGCCACCTCGGGCGTCACCCAGTCGGGAGCTTCGAGGCCCAGGGCCAGGGCCTCGCCCAGCTCGGTGGCGGAGCGCTCGCGCTCGCCCTTCGCCGCCAGGCACACCGCGAGCAGCAGGTGCGCTTCGACGTGGTGCGGGTGCTCGTCGAGCGCGCGCTCCAGGTCGGCGATGGCCTCGTCCGTGCGCCCCGAGCGCTCGTAGATGCGCGCGCGCTGGTAGCGCAGGTCGGGGAAGGTCGGATTCTCCTCGAGCGCGCGCGTGAACTGCGCTTCCGCGCGCGCGAAGTCGGCGGCGTGCACGTACGCGAGCCCCAAGTGGGCGCGCGCCTCCGCCGCGTGCACGCGGGCGAGGCAGTGGTCCGGGTCGTCGGGATCCCGGACCTCCTCGAGCACCGCCTCGAAGCACTCCGCGGCGCGCTCGAACTCGCCGCGGTCGAAGTGGAGGATGCCGTCGTTGTAGCGACGGACATGCCCCCACCTCACCAGCGACGACAGGAACGCCAAGGCGGCCTCAGTCGCTCCGGTCCGTGCGACTCAGTCCATGTTCCGCCGCAGGAACGTCGGCACCTCGAGCGAGTCCGCGCGCGGCGTCGAGCGGCCCCACTGCGGGCGCGACTCGCGACGCGGCCAGCCCGAGCCACGCCCCGACTCCGCCGCGTGCCCGCCGCCGCCCGCCGCGACCTCGGCCGGCGCCGCGGTGCCGCCCACGACCTGCAGCGGCTGCGGCCGGTGCATGCGCTCGACCAGCCGCGCGCTCGTGCCGTGGGCGCCGAAGCCCGTGGCCACGACCGTGATCAGCAGGTCGCCGTCCAGCGACGGGTCGATGACCGCGCCGAAGATGACGTTGGCGTCGTCGCCCGCGGCCTGCGTCACCACCTGCGCGGCTTCGTTCACCTCGTGGAGCGTCAGGTCGCGCCCGCCGGTGATGTTCACGAGCACGCCCTCGGCGCCGTGGATCGAGACGTCCTCGAGCAGCGGGCTCGACACCGCCTGGCTCGCCGCGTCCACCGCGCGGTTCGGGCCCGTGCCCTTGCCGGTGCCCATGAGCGCGTTGCCGCGGCAGGCCATGATGCTCTTCACGTCGGCGAAGTCGAGGTTCACGAGCCCGGGCACCGTGACCAGCTCCGAGATGCCCTTCGTCGCCTGGAGCAGCACGTTGTCCGCGACCGAGAACGCCTCGGAGAGCGCCGTGGTCTTGTCGACCACGGACAGCAGCCGCTCGTTCGGGATCACGAGCAGCGTGTCGACCTCGTTGCGCAGCTCGGCGAGACCCTCGTCGGCCTGGCGCAGCCGGCGCCGGCCCTCGAACTGGAACGGCTTCGTGACCACGGCGACGGTGAGCGCGCCCGCCTGGCGCGCGAGCCGCGCCACGACCGGGGCCGAGCCGGTGCCGGTGCCGCCGCCCATGCCGGCGGTGATGAACACCATGTCGGCGTCGGCCACCGCATCGGTGATCGCGGCCTCGTCCTCCTCCGCCGAGCGACGGCCCGTCGACGGGTCACCGCCCGAGCCGAGGCCGCGCGTGGTATTGACGCCGATCTGGATGCGCGTCGGCGCGAGTGACTGCGCGAGCGCCTGCATGTCGGTGTTGGCGACGATGAACTCCACGCCGCGGAGCCCGGCGCCGATCATGCGGTTCACCGCATTGCCGCCGGCGCCGCCGCAGCCGATCACCTTGAGCCTCGCCGAGTTGCTGCGGTCGATCTCGAGTTCGAACGTGGACATGACAACCCTCCCTGGTTCGGGTCTCACGGGCGTCGTACCCGTGAGGGGCCCGGCGTGATTGATCTTTCAGAACAGGTCGGCGAACCAGTTTCGAAGGTCGAATCGCGTCCGAGTCTTGGACGGACCGGCCTCGACGAAATCCCCCGGACCCTCTTCCGACTTCGCGGCGTGGAGCACGAGGCCCACGCCGGTGGCGTAACGTGGATCGTTCACGTTCGCAGACAGCCCGCCGAGGCCACGGGGCAGCCCCATGCGGACCGGCATCTCGAACACCTGCTCGGCCAGCTCCACCGCCCCCGGCAGCAGGGACGTGCCGCCGGTGAGCACCACCCCGCCGCCGATGAGCGGGGCAAAGTGATTCTTCCGCACTTCCTTGTTGGCGAGCGCGAAGATCTCCTCCATGCGCGGCTCGATCATGCTCGCGAGCACGTGGCGCGAGATCTCCTTGTCGCCGCGGCCGCCGACGCCGCACACGCTCACCGTGTCGTCGCCGTTGACCAGCGCCGCGAGTGCGGCGCCGTGCTGGATCTTGATCATCTCCGCCTTGTCGATCGGCGTGCGCAGGCCGATGGCGATGTCGCTGGTGACGTTGGCGCCGCCGAACGGGATGATCGCGGTGTGGCGCACCGCGCCCTCGTGGAACACCGCGACGTCGGTGGTGCCGCCGCCCAAGTCGAGCAGCACGACGCCGAGATCCTTCTCGTCGGCGTCGAGCACCGCCGCGGCCGAGGCGAGCGGCTCGAGCGTGAGGTCGTAGACCTTGAGGCCGGCGCGCTGGATGGCGCGGCAGATGTTGCGCGCGCTCGTCACCGCGCCGGTGATGATGTGCACCTCGGCCTCGAGCCGCACGCCGCTCATCCCCACCGGGTCCTTGATGCCGTCCTGGTCGTCGACGATGAACTCCTGGGGGATGACGTGGATGATCTCGCGGTCCTGCGGGATCGCGATCGCCTTCGCCGCCTCGATCACGCGCTCCACGTCGGCGGCCGCGATCTCGTTGTCCTTGCGCGACACCGCCACCACGCCGCGGCTGTTGAGACTGCGGATGTGGTCGCCGGCGATGCCGGCGTGCACGCCCTTCGCCTCGATGCCGGCCATGCGCTCGGCTTCCTCGACCGCGCGCATGATGCAGGCGACGGTCTTTTCGAGGTCGACGACGGCGCCGCGACGCAGCCCCTCACTCGGGGCGTTGCCAACGCCGACGATGCGCAGCTCACCCGTCGAGGTCTGGACGGCGATGATGCACGAGATCTTGGTCGTGCCGATGTCCAGGCCCGCGAACGTCCGGCTGCCCTGCGCCATGGGGTTCCCTCCCGCGGTGGCTCAAATGTCCTGCGTGCTGCCGGTCGTTGCGGACGGGCCCAAGGGCCTCGCACCGCGCACGACGATCTGATCCTTGAAGCGCACGTCCACCTCGCGGGGCGTCATGCCCTTGGCGGCGAGGTCGGCGAGTGTGGCCCGCAGGCCGGATAGCTGTCGCGTCCCGTTCGGCCACACCGGCGCCAGCACGCGGACCCCGTTCAGCAACACGAGCCGCGTGAGGCCGGGGTCGGAGACGTCCACCTCCGAGACCTGACCGGCGAGCCGGAGGGCATTGTCGCTCAAAATCGCCGTCCACGCGAGCCCTCTTCTCACGTCCACGGTCTGGACCTGGCTCCCCGGGCGCACGCTGGAGAAGTCCGGGCCCGTGAGGAGCGGCACATCCGCGACCACCCCCTGCTGCAGGGGCTCGAGCAGCACGCCGGTGGCATCGATCTCCCACGGCTCGCCGTGCTCCACGAGCAGCGCGGGCACGCGCTCCTCGACGCGGATCTCCACATCGCGCAGGCCGGCGCGGTGGACGCGCGCCTCGCGCACGCGCGGCTCCATCAGCACCTGCTGGCGCGCGCGGTCCAGGTCGAGTGCGAGCAGGTCCTGCCCCGGGGCGAGCCCCGATCGGCGCTGCACCTGTGCGGCGTCCAAGTAGCGCAGGCCCGAGACGCGGACGCGGCCCACGACCAGCACCCGGGAGCGGAACTCGCCCCAAGGGAACATGGCGAGGAGCCCCAGGCCCAGCACGGCCGCGAGCACGAGCAGCGGCAGGCGTAGCGGCGAGCCGGCCTTCCGGCGCCGGCCTCCAGCCTTCCGTCGTTCGAGCGCCCTGCCCTCGTAGCGGCTCATCGCCCGCCCCGCCCGCTGGCCGGGGCCGCGACGGTCTTCGAGGCGCGGAGCCCGTCGAGCAGGATTTCACCAAGCTTGGACACGTCTCCTGCCCCCAGGGTCAGCAACAGGTCGCCCGGCCTCGCCTCGCGCAGCGCCGCCTCCACCGCCTCGTTCGCCGTGGGCGCGTAGTGCACGTGGCCGGCCCCGTGCTTGTGCGCGGATTCCACCACGGTGTTCCCCGACACGCCCGGGATCGGCGGCTCGCCCGCGGCGTACACGTCCATCACCCAGACGCGGTCGGCATCGCCGAAGCAGCGGCCGAACTCCTCCACGAGCGACGCCGTGCGCGTGTAGCGGTGCGGCTGGAACACCACCAGCACGCGGCCGGCGCCCACGCCTTTCGCCGCGGCGAGCGTGGCGGCGATCTCGGTGGGATGGTGCCCGTAGTCGTCGATCACGCGCACGCCTGCGACCTCGCCGCGCAGCTCGAAGCGGCGGCCGACGCCGTGGAAGCCGGCGAGCGATTCGGCGATGTGCTCGAACGCGATCTCCAGCTCGAGCCCCACGGCGACCGCGGCGAGCGCGTTCAGGGCGTTGTGCCGGCCGGGGACGCAAAGCTCGACCAGTCCGATCCGCTTGCCCGCGGCTTCGACGCGGAAGCGCGAGCCGCCGGGCACCAGCTCGAGCCCGGTGCCGCGGATCTCGGCCTCCGGCCGCGTGCCGTAGAGGATGCTGCGCTTCGTCACCTTGGGCAGGATCGAGCGCACGTTGTCGTCGTCCGCGCACAGCACGGCGACGCCGTAGAACGGCACGCGGTTCGCGAAGTAGATGAACGCCTGGCGCACGTCGTCCAGGTCCTTGTAGTGGTCGAGGTGCTCGCGGTCGATGTTCGTGACCACGGTCACCGCGGGCGCCAGGCGCAGGAACGAGCCGTCGCTCTCGTCGGCCTCGGCGACGAGGAAGCGGCCGTGGCCGAGCTGCGCGTTCGTACCCAGGGTCTTCAACCGGCCGCCGACGACGATCGTGGGATCGAGTCCGCCGCGTTGGAGCACGGTGGCGACCATGCTCGTGGTGGTGGTCTTGCCGTGCGAGCCGCCGACGGCGACGCCGTACTTCATGCGCATCAGCTCGGCGAGCATGTCGGCGCGCGGGATCACCGGGATGCCGTTGGCGCGGGCGCGCACCAGCTCGGGGTTGTCGGGGCGCACCGCGGAGGAATAGACGACGACCTGCGCGCCCTCGACGTTCGAGGCGGCGTGGCCGAGGAAGACGCGGCCGCCGAGCGTGACCAGGCGGTCGGTGACGTCGGTGCCCTTCAAGTCGCTGCCGCTCACCTGGTAGCCCATGTTGAGCAGCACCTCGGCGAGGCCGCTCATGCCGCTGCCGCCGACGCCGATGAAATGGATCCTGTGCGTTCTGCCGTACATCTAGACGTGCCCTTCCTCGACCGGTTCTTCGCTGGCCTCTCTGCCGTGGTGGCCTTCGGCCCAACTCACGAGGGAGCGTGCGAGGCGGGCGGCGGCGTCGGGGCGGGCGAAGAGGCGGGCGTTGGCGCTCATGCGCGACAGCACCTGGCGGTCGGCGAGCAGGTGCGCGATCTCCTGCGCCAGGCGCTCGCCGGTGAGCTCGCTCTCGTCGATCATCACCGCGGCGCCGCGGTCGGCGAGGTTCGAGGCGTTCACGCGCTGGTGGTCGTGCGCCGCGTACGGGTACGGGATCAGGATGCTGGGGCGACCGCACACCGCGATCTCCGCGAGCGTCATGGCGCCGGCGCGGCAGACGACGAGGTCGGCGGCGGCATAAGCGAGGTGCATCTTACGCACGAACGGCAGCACCGTGGCCGGCAGCTGCTCGCTCGTCACCGCCGCGGCCACGGAGTCGTGGTCCTCGCGTCCGGTCTGCAGGATGCACTGCACGTCGAAGCGGCCCTTCAACCGTCGCAGCGCGTCGAGCGCCGCGGCGTTGATGCGCTTGGCGCCGAGGCTGCCGCCGAAGATGAACAGCGTCGGCCGCGTGCCGTCGAGCTTGAACTCGTGCAGCGCCTGGTCGCGCTCGCCGGAGAGGATGTAGGCGCGCACGGGATTGCCGGTGACCTTCAAGTGATCGCGCTTGGGGAAGTAGCGCCGCGCCTCGAGGAACGACAGGTGCACCTCGCTCGCGATGCGCGCGAGCCAGCGGTTCGTGAGGCCGGGGATGCTGTTCTGCTCCTGGAGCAGCAGCGGGCAGCCGAGGAGCCGCGCCGCCACCGACACCGGCCCGCTCACGTAGCCGCCGGTGCCGAGCACCGCCTGCGGGCGCTCGCTCGACACGATCCAGATCGCCTGGAAGAAACCGAAGGCGTTGACGATCGCGGCCCACGGCCAGCGCCACGGCCGCCGGCGAGCGAACCCCGACGTCGCGAGCGTGCGCAGGCGAAAGCCGGCCTCGGGCACGGCCTGCGCTTCGAGCCCCTTCTTGCCGCCCACGAACACCACCTCGACGCCCGGATGGTGGTCGCGCAGCTCTTCCGCCACGGCGATGCCAGGGAACACGTGGCCCCCCGTGCCGCCGCCGGCGATCAGGATCTTCACGCCCCCGCCCTCGACCAGCGCTGCTTCACCAGCGCGTCCTCGTCGCCGTTCATCGCGCTCACGCGGTAGAGGAGCCCCGCGGCCGCGAGGTTCACGAGCAGCGCCGAGCCGCCGTAGGAGACGAACGGCAGCGGCAGGCCCGTGGTGGGTGCGAGGCCCGTGGCCACCGCCAGGTTCGCGATCGCGTAGAGGCCGATCTGCACGGTGAGCCCGCCCGCGAGCAGGCAGGCGAACGGCTCCGAGGCGCGCGCCGCGGCGCGCATGCCACGCCAGAGGAAGAGCCCGAGCAGCACGAACAGCAGCGTGACGCCGATCAGCCCCAACTCCTCGGCGAGGATGGAGAAGATGAAGTCGGTGTGTGCCTCGGGCAGGTAGAGGAGCTTCTGCAGGCCGCCGCCCAGGCCGCGCCCGAGCACGCCGCCGGAGCCGATCGCGATCAGCGACTGGTCGAGCTGCCAGCCCGCGCCGCGGTGGTCGAGCGGTCCGCCGCTGACGAAGCCAAGGAACGTGTCCACGCGCGTCATCATGTACGGGTGCGTGGCGAGCGCCAGCGCCACGATCGCGGCGCCGGCGGCGATCGGGGCGCCGAGGAACTTGAGCGGCGCGCCGGCCATGAACAACATCACGAACCCGGTCATGAGCAGCAGGCCCGCCGAGCTCAGGTTCGGCTGCTTCAGGATCAACCCCGCGACGAGCGCGAGCAGCACGAGCGGCGGCGCCATGCCCCGCCAGAAGCCCAGCTCGGCCACCGGACGGCGCTTGAGCCACCACGCCAGGAACACGACCGCCGCGAGCCGGCCGAGGTCCGTGGGCTGGAGCGACATGAAGCCCAGCCGCAGCCAGCGCGTGGCGCCGTTCGACATGTGGCCGATCGCCACCACCATCGCCAGCAGCACGCACGCGCCGGCGAGGAACCAGGGCGCCAGCATCTCGAGCCGGCGCAGGCTCAGCCGCGAGCACGCGAGCAGCACGCCGATCCCCAGCACCGTACGCACGAGCTGCTGGCGGAGGAAGTGGTTGGAGTCGCCGTAGACCACGAACGCGTGGAACGACCCCGCCGAGTACACCATGACCAGCCCCACGGCGGTGAGCAGCAGGGCCAGTCCCACGAGCCAACGATCTCCACGCCTCACGCGGTCACTCCTTTGGCCGCCAATCGCGCCACCTCTTCTTTGAAGCGACGCCCACGGTCCTCGTAGTCCTTGAACATATCGAATGAAGCGCATCCTGGCGACAGGAGCACGGTGGCCCGGGTCCCCGGCCCCGCGGGGGCCTCGCGCGCCGCCTCCCACGCCGCCCGCACCGCGGCGCCGAGGCTTGCCGCCCGCTCCTGCCGCACCTCGGGCCACGCTCGCGCCAGCGTCTCCGCCCCCTCGCCGATCAGCACCAGGTGGCGGACCGACTTCTGCACCAGCGACGCCAGCGGCCGGAAGTCCTGTCCCTTGTCGCGCCCGCCGGCGATCAGGACCACGGGATCGGGAAAGCTCTGCAGCGCCACGCGCAGCGAATCCGTGTTCGTGGCCTTGGAGTCGTTGACGAACCGCACCCCGGCGATCTCGCCCGCGGGCTCCAGCCGGTGCTCGAGGCCGCGGTACTCGTGCAGCACGCGCCGCAGCACGTCGGCCGCGGGCTCGAGCGGCAGCACGGTGGCGAGCGCCGCGAGCATGTTCGCTAGGTTGTGTGGCCCCGGAAGCCGCGCTTCCTCGCGGCGCATCAACCGCTCGTGACCGCCGCGGTGGGCGATCACCAGGTCGCCGTCCTCGAAGAACGCGCCTTCGTCCACCGCGCGCGTCACCGAGAACTCCGAGGCGGCCGCATCGCCGGTGCGCCGCGACATCACCTCGGGGTCGTCGGCGTTCAAGATCGCCCAATCCTCCTCGGTCTGGCGCGCGAACAACCGCTGCTTCATCGCCCCGTATTCGGCGAGCGTGCGGTGGCGGTCGAGGTGGTCGGGCGTCAGGTTCAGCCACGTCGCGATCGAGGGCCGCAGCCGATCCACCGTCTCCAGCTGGAAGCTCGACACCTCCACCACGAGGAGTCCGGTCGGGCTCACCTGCTCCGCCACCTCGCACACCGCGCGGCCGATGTTGCCGCACACCTCCACCTCGCGGCCGGCGGTGCGCAGCAGCGCTCCCACGAGGTCGGTGGTGGTGCTCTTGCCGTTGGTGCCGGTGATGCACACGAACGGCGCGCGCGAGGCGCGATAGCCCAACTCCAGCTCGCCGATCAGCGGACGCCCCGCCGCGCGCGCGGCCACGGCGAGCGGGTGCTCGATGGGAATGCCCGGGCTCCACACCAGGAACTCGTGGCCGTCGAGGAGCGCGGCGTCGTCGCGGCCCCAGACGCAGGTCACGCCCTCGGCGGCCAGCGCGCGTGCGCCGTCGCCCCCCTCGCGCTCGGGACGGCGATCGCAGGCGGTGACCTCGAGCCCGTGACGCTGGAGCAAGCGCGCGGCGGCGACGCCGCTGCGCGCCAGCCCCACGACCAGGGCGCGGTTCCCGGGGAGCGGATGGCGGAGGTCGAGGCTCACTGCAGCTTGAACGTGGAGATGGAGAGCAGGGCGAGCAGCGCGCCCGCGATGTAGAAGCGCAGCACCACGCGTGACTCGGGCCAGCCCATCAACTCGAAGTGATGGTGGAGCGGTGACATCCTCAGGATGCGCTTGCCCGTCAACTTGAACGACGTCACCTGCAGCATCACCGAGAGCGCCTCGGCCACGAACACGCCGCCCACGAGCACGAGCCAGAACTCGCGCTTGATGAGCACGGCGACCACGCCCAGGGCGCCGCCCAGCGCCAGCGAACCGGTGTCGCCCATGAACACGTCGGCCGGGTGGCAGTTGTACCAGAGGAAGCCCAGCGCCGCGCCGAGCACCGCGGCGCAGAACACGGTGAGCTCGCCCGCGAACGGCAGGTAGCCGGTGTTCAGGTACTCGCTGAACTTGGCGTGGCCGGTCAGGTAGCACATTCCGGCGAACGCGATGGCGGCGATTGCCACCAGGCCCGAAGCGAGCCCGTCCAGGCCGTCGGTGAGGTTCACCGCGTTCGAGGCGCCGGTGATCACCAGCATCACGAACGGCACGAACAGCAGGCCCAGATCGAAGTAGTACTTCTTGAGGAACGGCACGTGCGTCAAGGTCGGGCCGGCGGCGGGCTCGGGCCAGATCAGCACGCACGCGGCGACGATGGCGCCGATCGAGAACTGACCCACGAGCTTGTAGCGGCCGAGCAGGCCCTTGGGCAGCTTCTTCACCACCCGCAGCCAGTCGTCGAGGAAGCCCAGGCCGCCGAGCCACAGCGTGGTCACGAGCGCCAGCCACACCTGCTTGTTGTGGAAGTTGCCGCACAGCAGCACCGGGACGCCGATCGCGGTGAGCATCAGGAGACCGCCCATCGTCGGCGTACCCGCCTTGACGTAGTGGGTCTGCGGGCCCTCCTCGCGCACCTTCTGTCCCAGCTTCACCCGGCGCAGCCACTCGATCATCGGCGGCCCGAGCAGGAAGCTGATCGCGAGTGCCAGCACCGCCGCGAGCGCCGAGCGCACGGTGATGTACTTGAACAGGTTCAGGAACGACAGCCCGTGCACCGTGTGCAGCGGATAGAGCCACTCGTAGAACACGCCTCAGGCCTCCTGCTTTTCGACGGGCAATCCCGCCAGCACGTCCTCGAGCGCGGCGCCGCGCGAGGCCTTGAGCAGTACCACCGTGCCGGGCGCGAGCTGCTCGCGGAGCGCCGCGGCGACCGCGGCCTTGTCGGGGAAGCGTCTCGCCTCGATGCCCACCTTGCGCGCGCCCGCCGCGTAGTCGCCGGCGTGCTCGCCCACCACCCACAGCTCGGCGGCGCGGACTTCCGCGCCGACCCCTTGGTGCAGGCGCGCAGCGGTCTCGCCCAGCTCGCGCATGTCGCCGAGCACGGCGATGCGCCGCTTCGCACCCGGCCAGCCGGCGAGCGTGGCGAGCGCGGCCCGCATCGAATCGGGGTTCGCGTTGTAGTGATCCACGATCAACGTCGCGCCGCCGGCGTGCTGGATCTCCATCCGGCCCTTGAGCGGCTTGTACGCCTCGAGCGCCGCCGTCACCGCGCCGGGGTCCAGGTTCAGGTGCCGCCCCACCGCGATCGCGGCGAGCGCGTTCGCCACCTGGTGCATGCCGATGAGTCTCAAGTGCACGGGCGGGAAGCCCGCGACCGTGAACTTCGAGCCCTCGGGCCCGAGGTCCTCGACGCGCTCGGGCCGCACTTCGGCCGCCCGCGAGAGGCCGTAGGGGATGATGTGGGCGGGAGCTTCCTTCACCGCGGCCAGCAGGCCCGGCGAATCGGCGCCCACGAACGCCGGCTCGCCCGGCCGCAGCGCGTACGCGAGCGACGCCTTCTCGTTCGCGATCGCCTCCAGCGAGCCCAGGTTCTCGAGGTGCGCGCTGCCCGCGTTCGTGATCACGCACGCGTTCACGTGCGCGATCGCCGCCAGCGCCGCGATCTCGCCCGCGTGGTTCATGCCCATCTCCAGCACCGCGGCGCGGTGCGCCGGCTCGAGCCCCATCATCGTCAGCGGCAGGCCCCAGTGGTTGTTCAGGTTCCCGGTGGTCTTCAGGACCGGTCCCGCGGTCGCGAGTACTGCCGAGACCAGCTCCTTGGTCGTGGTCTTGCCGGCGCTGCCGGTGATCGCGATCGCCCAGCCCGCCCAGCGGTCGCGCACGCGGGTGGCGACCTTCTGCAGCCCCACGGTGACGTCGTCCACGAGCACGAGCGGCCCGAGCGGCAGGTGCGCGATCTTCACGTGCACGTCGCGCGCGCACAGCGCCGCGGCCGCGCCGCGCGCGAACGCCTCGTCGAGGAAGGCGTGGCCGTCGGTGCGGCTTCCCGGCAGGGGCACGAACAGCATGCCCGGCTTCAAGGCGCGCGTGTCCAGCGTGGCGCCGTGCACGCGCGAGCGGAGCAGCGCCTCGCGCGCGGCGGCGTCTCCCGGGACCTCGCGCACCACGAGGTCGCCGCCGGCCCACTGCGCGAGCTCGACGAGCGTCACGCCCAGGGGCGGCTCCGCGCCCGCGTTCCGTGCCGGCGCCCCGCTCACATCGCGCCCGCTCGCGACGGACCTGCGCTGCGGGCGGGTCCGGGGCCGGGGCCGGACGAGCCGGGGGCGCCCGTCCGCAGGGAAGCGTCGAGCCGCTCGCGCGCCACGATACGGTCGTCGAACGGCGTCACCACGCCGGCCACGGTCTGCGTCGTCTCGTGGCCCTTGCCCGCCACCAGCACCAGGTCGCCCGACCTCGCCTCGGAGAGCGCCGCGGCGATCGCGGCGCGGCGATCGAGCACGGTCTCGAAGTGAGCCCTCGCCGAGGCGGGCACGCCGTCCAGGATCGCGGCGGCGATCGTGGCGGGATCCTCGCTCCGCGGGTTGTCGTTCGTGATCCAGGCGCGATCGGCCGCGCGTGCCGCGACCGCGCCCATCAGCGGCCGCTTGCCGCGGTCGCGGTCGCCTCCGCAGCCGAACACGAGCAGCACCCGGCCGCCGGCATGCTCGCGACAGGCCGCGAGCGCGCGCTCGAGCGCATCGGGCGTGTGCGCGTAGTCCACCACCACCGCGAACGGCTGGCCCGCTTCCACGCGCTCGAGCCGGCCCGGCACGCCGGCGAAGCGCTCGAGCGCGCGCACGGCGCTGCCGCCGTCCACGCCCAGCGCGCGCGCCGCGGCGAGTGCTGCCGCCGCGTTCCAGGCGTTGTAGCGGCCGAGCATGGGGAGCGTGCACGGCCGCTCGGTGACGTTGGCGCCCGCGCGCTCGACCAGCGCCAGCGACAGACCCTCGCGCCTGGGCTCGAGCCGCGCGATGGAGACGCCGTCGCGCTCGCCCACCGCCGCCGGCGAGCCGAAGAACAGCGTGCGCATGCCGCCCTCGGCCGCGGCCTCGGCGACGCGTGTGCTGTGCGCGTCGTCGGCGTTCACCACCGCCACGCACGGCTTCTCGCGCCCGCCGTTCCGGCCGTCGAACAACATCAGCTTGGCGTCCAGGTAGGCGTCCATGGTGCCGTGGTAGTCGAGGTGGTCCTGCGTCAGGTTCGTGAACACGCAGGCGTCGCAGGCGAGGCCCCAGGTGCGGCGCTGCACCAGCGCGTGGCTGCTCGCCTCGAGCGCCACGTGCGTGACGCCCGATCCGCGCATGCGCGCGAGCAGGCCCTGGAGATCCGGCGCCTCGGGCGTCGTGAACGGCGAGGGGGAGAGCTCGCCGGCCACGCGCACGCCAGTGGTGCCGATCAGCCCCGCGCGCCGGCCCCACGCGGTGAACATCGCCTCCACGAGCCACGTCGTCGTGGTCTTGCCGTTGGTGCCGGTCACCGCCACCACGCCGAGCTCGCGCGAGGGATGGCCGAAGAAGCGCACCGCCGCCTGCGCCAGCGCCAGGCGCGGCTCCGCGACCTCGACCACGGTGCCCTCGATCGCCTCGAGCCCGCCGCCTCCGAACACGGCGCACGCGCCGGCCGCGACCGCGTCGGCCGCGAAGCGCGCGCCGTCCGCGTGCACGCCGGGGAGCGCGAAGAACGCCTCGCCGGGCGAGACGCGGCGCGAGTCGAGCGCGAGCCCGCGGACCTCGCGCTCGGTGGTGCCGCGGACGGCGAGCGTGTCCACCGCCTCGAGGAGCTCGCTCAGCATCACGGGCGCCGGACCCGGACCGCGAGCAGCGGCGCGGTTTCGCCGCCGGGGGTCCCACCCTGAGCCGCGGCCGGCTCGCGGGGCGAGCACCACAGCCGGCACGGGCCGTTCAGGGGCAGCTTCGTCCCCGGCGCGGGCTCCTGACGGGCGACGATGCCGCTGCCGGAGATGCGCACGGTCACCGCACGCTGCGTCAGCCGGCGCATGGCCTCGCGCACGGTGAGGCCCACGAGATCGGGAAGCGACCGGCCCAGCGAGTCGGTCGGAGCCGCCAGGTAAGCGAGCACGGCGGAGCCACGCTCGACCGGCTGTCCGGCGGCGGGCACCTGCGACAGCACGCGCGGGCCCTCGCCTTCGAAGCGCGCGTGCAGGCCGTAATCCGCGAGCCGGCGCTCGGCTTCGCGCGGCGGCAGCAACCTCAGATCGGGGGCGGTCACCGCCGGCACGCTCGGCGGCCGCATCGCCACCGCCACGTTCGCGGGATCGAAGCCCGGCCACGACGTGCGCTGCAGGTCCAGGAGCACCTCGCGGAACACGGGGGCGGCGACCTGGCCGCCGAAGTGCTCCGCGCCGTGCGGCTCGTCGATCACCACCACGCCCACGAGCCGCGGGTGGTCGGCGGGCGCGATGCCCGCGAACGACGCCACGTACATGCCGCGCCCGTACGTGCCCACGCGCGCGTCGTACTTCTGCGCCGTGCCCGTCTTGCCCGCGATCTCGAGCCCCGGCAGCCGCGCGCTGGTCGCGGTACCGCTGTCCACGACCGCGCACAGCATGTTGAGCAGCGTGCTCGCGGTGGACTCGCTCCAGACGCGGTGCGACGGCTGCGGCGTGGCGTGGCGCAGCTCGTGGCCATCGGCATCGTGGATCGAGCGCACGAGCATGGGCTGCATGAGCACGCCGCCGTTCGCGATCGCCGCGTAGGCGAGCGCCAGCTGCAGCGGCGTCACCGTGACCTCGTGGCCGATGGCGATCGTGGGCGTCGAGCGCGGCTGCCACGTCCGCACCGGCCGCAGCCGCCCGGCGGTCTCGCCCGGGAACTCCACGCCGGTCATGCTGCCGAAGCCCATGGCGTTCGCGTACTGGTAGAGCCGCTGCGCGCCGAGCTTGAGCGCGAGCCGGCCCATGACGATGTTGCTCGAGTACTGCACCGCCTGGCGGAACGAGAACGTGGCCGCCTCGTGCGTGTCGTGGATGATGCAGCCGGGCACCAGCTCGGCCTCGCCCGAGGTCGAGGCCTCGAAGCGATCCTCCGGAGCGGCGAGCCGCTCCTCGAGCGTGCCGCCCGCCACCACCACCTTGAACGTGGAGCCGGGCTCGTACTGGTCGGTGAACGCCCAGTTCTTCGCCTGGCCCGCGGGCAGGTGCGGCCAGCACGCGGAGGCGAGGATCTCGCCCGTCCACGGATCGAGGAAGATGGCGAAGCCGCGCTTGGCGCCGAGCGTGTCCACGGCGCGCGAGAGGTGGTGCTCGACGATGCACTGGAGATCGGCGTCGAGCGCCAGCTCGAGCGAGGCGCCGTCGCGCGCGGGCCGGCCCTCGGCCCCCGGCAGCAGCAGGCTCATGCGCGACGAGCCGGTCGGGACCATGGTGATCCAGCCGGTCCTGCCGCCGAGCAGGTTCTCGAACTGGTATTCGATGCCGTCCACACCCACGTTGTCACTGTTCGTGCGGCCGAGGATCTCCGAAGCCGCGGGCCCGAGCCGGTAGAAGCGGCGCGTCTCGTCCTCCACCACCACCCCGGGCAGCGCCGCGTCGCGGATCTTCTGGCCCACCTCGGGGGGCAGGTCGCGCGCGATCCAGGTGTAGCTCTTGAGCGATTGCAGCCGCTTGAGGAGCTTCGCCGGCTTCTCGTCCACGACCGGCGCCAGCACCTGCGCCACGGCCGAGGCGTTCGTGAGCTGCGGAGGATAGACCGCCACCTCGCTCACGCCCAGATCGTGGGCCAGCACCTTGCCGCGGCGGTCGGTGAGGATACCGCGATGCGGGAGGATCTTCTCGTGGTGCTGCTGGTTCTCCCGCGCGCGCGCCGCGTAGTGCTCGTGCAGCGCCGTCTGCAGGAACGCCACGCGCGTCCACAGCAGGCCGAGCATGAAGAAAAGACCGGCCGCAGTCAGCAGCACCCGACTCTTGCGCATCTCCTTGTGGGCCAACAGTTCCCTCCATGGAACGGCGGTTCACGCAGACCGCCGGCCCCACTTGCGCGGTGCTGTGACGCGGCCGGTCGACACGCCGGTCGCCGGTGCGGCGATCGGTTCAATTCACGTGGCGGC